>DATENU010000017.1 GCA_035274845.1 Chthoniobacterales bacterium | reverse complement strand
TTGGAGGGTTGGAGGGTTGGAGGGTTGGAGGGTTGGAGGGTTGGAGGGTTGGAGGGTTGGAGGGCCAGTCTTGCCGGCACTTCATGAATACGGTTTGGCTCCAACCACGGTCAAGCCGAAAAATCCTTACGGCTCATCCTGGACGATCATCGGCCCGGCATCATTTCGAGCAGGACCCCTTTGAAATATTCCGTTTCCGGCAGGGTCGGCAGCACCGGATGATCCAGGGCCTGCTCGAAACGGCGCAGCCGGCGCGCCGAGCGTCGCGCATCCACCAGCGCGTCCGCGATCGTTTGGTTGAAAATGCTATCGGTCACATGATGCGAGCAGGAAAACGTCGCCAGCAACCCATCGCGGGACAACAGCTTGAACGCACGGACGTGCAGCTCCCGGTATCCTCTCAACGCATCGCGCAATCCTCCCTTCGTCTTGGTAAAGGAAGGAGGGTCGAGAATGATGAGATCGTATTCCGCTTCGGCCTTTTCGGCCGCCCGCAGGAATTGGAAAACGTCCTGTTCGATAAATTCCACCTGCAACGCGTTGTGTTCGGCATTGGAGCGCGCCTGCGCCAGGCTGTCCGCGCTCGCTTCCACTGCGGTCACGGAAGCGGCGCCTGCCCGCGCGCAAGCCAGCGCGAAGGCGCCCTGGCTCGTAAAACAATCCAGCACCCGGCGGTCTTTCGCATGGCGCGCAACAGCCTCATAGTTGGCCAGCTGATCCAAATAGAAGCCGGTCTTTTGCGAATGCATCAGGTCAACCTCGAAACGCAGTCCGGCCGCTTCGATTTCGGTTTCTTTCGGCTCTTCACCCAGCAGGATCCCGGTTTTCAATTCCATTCCTTCCACTCTTCGGACTGGGGCGTCATTTCGCTCGACGATCGATTGCAGGCCGGGCGTTCCGCCTACGACATTCTTCAGCGCGTCCACGATCAGCGCCTTCCGCATGTCCATCCCGAGCGTCAAGGTTTGCAAGACAAGGTGATCGCCAAAACGATCGACGATCACACCCGGCAGCCCGTCGCTCTCACTCCAGACGATGCGACAAAGTCTAGGATCTACTCCGCGCCGCGCCCGGTACTCGATCGCCTGCGCGATTCGCCGCTGAAAAAAATCGACGTCGAGGTCCTGTTTCCGTCGCGAAAACCGCCGGGCCACGATCTGCGACTTGCTATTGTAGAGCGCGCTGCCGATCAGGCGATCTTTCCCGTCCTTTAGCGAAATGACGTCGCCATCCGCGGGACCTCCAAACGCCTTCAGCACTTCGCCGCTAAAAACCCAGTCGTGCCCATGCAAAATTCGCGCCCGGGGTTTGACGACGATTCCAGCCATGGGCTAATGATGTCCACTTATGCCGACCACTCCACAATCGACAGTCGATCTTCCCGGAATCAAGAAACTCCGCAGCGGCAAAGTCCGCGAAGTCTTCGATCTCGGCGACACCCTGCTTTTCGTCGTGACGGATCGACTCTCCGCCTTCGACGTCATTTTGTCCGACCCGATTCCGCAAAAGGGCGCCGTGCTCAATCAGCTCTCCGCGTTTTGGTTCAAACGCTTCCAGAACATTGCCAACCACTTCATCACGGCGGATTTCGCCGAGTTCCCCAAAGAGCTGCAACCGTTTCGCGAACAGCTAGCCGGCCGCTCGATGATCGTGAAGAAGACGAAACCGCTCGCCGTGGAGTGCGTCGTCCGCGGTTATCTCGCCGGTTCTGGGTGGAAGGAGTACAAAAACTCGCAGAGCGTTTGCGGAATCAAGCTGCCCCCGGGGCTGCAACTCGCCTCGCAGTTACCGGAGCCGATTTTCACACCCTCGACCAAGGCCGAGGAGGGTCACGATGAGAACATCGACATGGCGGAATGCGCCCGCATTCTCGGAGACGAAATGGCGAACCGGGTCAAAGATCTGAGCCTCACGATTTATTCGGAAGGTCGCGAACACGCCGCCGGCCGTGGCATCATTGTCGCCGACACCAAATTTGAATTCGGCACCGTCGACGGAGAATTGCTCCTGATCGACGAATGCCTGACCCCCGATTCGTCGCGCTTCTGGCCGGCCGATCAATATGTCGTCGGGCAAAGCCCGCCGAGCTTCGATAAACAATTCGTGCGCGATTATCTGGAGACGCTGGACTGGGACAAGACCCCGCCCGCTCCAAAATTGCCGCGCGAAATCATTGAAAAGACTTCGGCCAAATACGTGGAGGCATTCGAGAGCGTCACCGGCGAGAAGCTGCTGTAGCCGGGATCGTGATCCCGGCCGTCCGAAACGGCGCTGGTTTAGGAGAGGCGGACAGGAACTCACAATTTCCGCCATGCGATCGTATCGCCTTCCGGTGTTTCCTGGCGGCGATATCCGTGAGTTTCCAAAAGCTGACCGGCGGCTTGTTTGTCGCTCGCGGAAAGATGCTGATGCTCGTACATGAGCATCACTGGCCGAAAACAACTGAAATCCAGCGCAGACAGGATTTCGTAGTCATGGCCTTCCGTATCGATGACCAGCAAATCCAGGCGCGAGACGTTGTGCCGGGCCAGAAGAGTCTCGAGTCGCACCGTCGGGACACGCTCTTCGATCAGGAGCGAATCGATTTCCGGAACGGAGGAGCGGTGTTTGAGAAGCACTTCGCGATTTAGAGTCCCCAACTGATCGAACCATTCCGGCGTCTCGCCTGGCACGCTACGCAGGCGATATAAGGGCGCTTCGCCGTCGAGGGTCGAGACCGCGGCGCGTTCCAGCCGCACCCCGGGCCGATCGCCATAACGTGCCACCAACCTCTCGTAAAGGTGGGGGACGGGTTCCACCAGCAACCCGGACCAGCGCGTTCTTGAAAACGCTTCCAGGAGCGGATCGCCTGACCTGCCATCGTTCGCGCCGATCTGCACGACGAATGCTTCCGGAAAAATATCGGCAAAGAGCGCGAGTAATCGATCCGTTTCGTCCCGGCGAAAATCCGTCCCGCGCGCGATCTGGACATCGAGAAGGAAAGCGGAGAGCGCGGCGTTCCAGCGTGATGAGGAATCGCGAGCAAAATGGCAGCGTTGTCCCGCGATGAAGCGCCGAAGTTTCAACCAAACGCGAGCCAGCCCCGCGGGCCTCGGAGGTGGCGCTGGGAGAGCCTTTATCGTGCTGCGTAGTTTCCCGCCGGCGACGAACGAGAAATGGAGCGCGCCTTCCCGGAAGTCAGGCGGCTCGACCGCATCATGAAAGCCCTGCGTGAAAGAATAGTTTGGAAACGCCCGGCGCACGTCCGGTCGCTCTTCCAACGCCAGGGTCCGCTCTACCTTCCCGTGCAGCCGGATGTCCCCTAATTCTTGTTGGGCCACGATCCACCCGCGCAAGGCCATTCGCCCGGCGTCAAACTGCTCACGCGGCGTGTCCAGATGAAAAATGAAATCATCCTGCGTCTGCATCGACTCCTGACATCTGATACCCGCTGTTTCCGGGCCGGGATCATGATTCCGGCTACGACTCAGCCGAGTAAATCGCTCACCATCGACTTCTCTTCCTTCAACTCGGCCACGGATGCGTCAAATTTCAATTTGCTGAATTCATTCTGCGGTACGTCTTTCACGATCTCCCATTTTCCGCCACTGGACCGCACCGGGAACGAGCAGATCAGCCCTTCCTCCACGCCGTAACTGCCATCGGAACAAACCGCGACGCTGTTCCAGTCGTTCGCCGCCGTATCGGTCGTGAGCGAGCGCACCGTGTCCACGATCGCGTTTGCCGCTGATCCGGCGGACGAGGAGCCCCGCGCTTTGATGATCGCCGCGCCGCGCTGTTGCACTGCTGGGATAAACGTCTCCTTCAACCACGTCTCATCGCCGATTGCTTCGGCCGCGGACTTGCCGTTGATCTTCGCGTTGTAGAAATCCGGATACTGCGTGGCGGAATGATTTCCCCAGATGGTCATGTTGCTGACCTCGGTGACGTCCACGCCGGCCTTCTGCGCGAGCTGCGCTTTGGCCCGGTTTTCGTCGAGCCGCGTCATGGCAAACCAGCGGTCGCGCGGGACGGATTTGGCGTTGTTCATCGCGATCAGGCAATTCGTGTTGCACGGATTTCCGATCACCAGCACGCGCACGTCTTTGGCCGCGTTTTTCGCAATCGCCTGGCCCTGGCCGGTAAAAATCTTGCCATTGATCCCGAGCAGATCTTTCCGCTCCATCCCGGCTTTGCGGGGGACGCTCCCGACAAGCAGCGCCCAGTTCACATCCCGAAAGCCCTCGTCGAGATCGGTCGTGGCCACCATTCCCTTGAGCAGGGGGAACGCGCAATCATCCAGCTCCATCACCACGCCCTTGAGCGCTTCGAAGCCCTGCGGGATTTCGATCATGTGCAGCGCGACCGGCTGGTCCGGGCCAAACATCGCGCCGGAAGCAACGCGAAAAACAAGAGCGTAACCGATTTGTCCGGCCGCGCCGGTGATCGCGACTTTAATGGGTGATTTCATGGAAGTTGAGAGTGGATAGTTGAGAGCAGCTGTTCCGGACTCTCAACTCTCAACTTTCAACTCTCAACTCCGAACGCTTTCGCGAGTCAACTGATTCTGCCTGCCTTCTCCAGCAGTTCCCGAATGATCTGCATCCGCTGCCGGACTCGCCTGCTTTGTTTCAAGCCTGCGATCGTCTTCACCATTCGCCGGCTCCAGTTGCTACTCGCCGCCGTTCCCGGCACGTTGAACCGATCCTTGCGCGCCATCAGGTCGGTGATCATGACCAGCGCGATCCAGGATTCGCAGCGGAAAAGCGCTTCCATGATCGGCCCGTAAAAGTCGCGATCGTAATCCTGCCCGGGCTGGGGCGGAGAGATGCCGGCAAAATGCGCGATCTTCGCCAGATCGTTCCGGGCCTGCTCGGTCTCCGCCGTTGTTTTCTCGAGCGCGTCTTCCCAAAGTGCTCGGACCGGTTTGTGATCGTGGGTCGCATAGGTTGCGACTGAGAGCCGCTGGTAATCATTCCCGGAAATCGTGCGGCCGTCCGGGTAGTTCTCCCACTGCGGGATCTTGAACCCGGCAATGCCGAGCGAACGCAGACTAGGGCGCACGTAATCCGGAACCGTCCCGAGATCTTCGCCAACCACTCGGGTGTCGCGCGATTCCTCGAGGACCACCCGCAGATAATCTTCGCCCTCGCGCCGGTTCGCCTCGCCGTTTTCCCATGTCGAATCGTCCCGCGGATAGAATTGCGGGAAGGCGCCGCCGGTTTTTTCGCGCATCGCGTCCCAGGACAGCGGCAGGAATTCCTGGTTTTTCGCCGGTCGCCAGGGAAAAGCGTAGATGCGATAGAAGCCGAGAACGTGGTCGATCCGAAACACATGAAAGATCTTGCGGACACCGCGGACGCGCCATCGCCACCAATCGAGGTTGCGGGTCCGCATCACATCCCACCGATATAGCGGGATGCCCCAGTTTTGGCCCCACTTTTGGGTAAACTCATCGTCCTTGAAGTAGGGTTCCGGCGGCGCGCCGCCCGACCAGTCGATCGCAAATTGGTCCGGATGCGAGTAAACGTCCGCGCTGTAGAGATTGACGCCGAAGGGAATGTCCCCCATCAACGCGACCCCTCGTTGTTCCGCATAAGACCTGATGCCTTGCCACTGCTGCTCGGCGATCCATTGAACGTAGCGGTAAAATCTTCTGCGATCTTCGAATTGGGTTCGCTTTTTCTCCGGCTGCGATTGCAGCCATTCCCGCGCTGAGTCAGCGCGCCGGTGTTCCTCCCGCCAGCGATCCCACGTTTCGTGCCCGGCGTTTTTCTCCATGAACGCTCGGAAGAGCGAGTAGTCATCGAGCCAGGGCGCTTCGGTTTGGCAGAAGGCTTCAAACGCCTCCCGGCTTTTGTCGTTTTGCGCGAACCGCTGATACGCTTTTTCCAGCAACGCCATCTTCAATTTGCGGACGCGGCCATGTTTCACCGGGCCGTGGCGCAAGCGCTCGAGATCGAAGTTGCTGACCACTTCGTCATAATCATCCCGCGTCAGATCCTCCGGCGTGCCCGGCGCCAGGTGAAGCGTCGTCGGCTCAATGGCGACGGCGCTGATCGCGTTATAGGGACTGTGATCGCCGCCCATTTCGTTGATCGGCAACAGCTGCACGAGCTTGAACCCGATTTCCGCCGCCCAATCGATGAACTGCCGCAACCCGTCGAGATCGCCGATGCCGAGATCGGTTTCGGTCCGAAGCGCGAACAACGGAGCGAGGACGCCGGCGATTTTGCGTTCAGGCGAAGGAGACATGAGGAGAAAAATGACGAATGAATGGCTGAGTGACGAATAATCGGGCGGCGAAGCTGTTTCGGATTTCGGGCTTCGGCATTATTTCGACATTGGAAAGCCCGGCCTCGCCTGCTGCGCAGTCTGCGTTACGGGTCATTCGGGCTTCGTCATTGTCTGCGTATCTGCCAATCCTCGATCAATTGGTTCGGGATTTCTTTCAGGAAACGGGACGGGCGCTGAAAAATGTCGCCGAAGCCGCCGCTCAGGCGCATCTGCGGGAAAGTGAGGTAAAGTTCGTCCCGGGCGCGCGTGATGGCCACGTAAAACAGGCGACGTTCCTCCTCGATCGCGTCTCGCGTTTCCAGGGAGCGCGTGCTCGGGAACATTCCGTCAGTCAGCCAAATCACGAAGACGGTGTGATACTCGAGCCCTTTCGCCTGGTGGACGGATGAAAGATTGACCGCCTCGGTGTCGGTCGATTGATCGAGCGCCGGCTCCGCGTCGATGTTGCTGATCAACGCGAGTTGGGAAAGGAATTCGTCAACGTCCTTGAACTGGCGGGCGAAGGCGGCGAGCTGATTCAAGTCCTCCCGCCGCAGCTCGTAGTTGGTGAAGTTCGCCTTGGCGTAATCGTCGTAAATGGCTTCCACGATCGACGTGATCATTTCCGAGGGCGGATTCGGTTTTCCTCCAGGGGCGATCTCGTCGAGCGTGTGCGCGAGCTGTTCCCACGACTTTTTTGACTTCGCCCCAACGGGAATTCTGCGAAGCAAGTCTCCAAAATTTGGAGCCGGTCCGCCCTCGGGCCGCTGTGTTGCCGCGTCGATCTCAGCGGCGCGGAGGCGCGCCGGCTCCAAATCGCCAAACCCATTCTCCCAAGCCCGCCAATAATTGTCCGCGCTCTTGTTGCCGATACCGGGCAGCAATTTCACCATCCGCTTGAAAGCGACCTCGTCCCGCGGATTGGCCACAAACCGGATGAACGACGTCACGTCCTTCACGTGGGCCTGCTCGAAGAACCGAACACCGCTCGTGATGAGATACGGAATCCCTCGCCGGGAAAGCTCGAGCTGTACCTCGATCGCGTGATAGTGGGCCCGGTAAAGCACTGCGATCTCGTTGAGTTCCACGCCTTCATCGCGCAGCTCCAGGATTCGCTGGGCCACAAACCGCGCCTGTTCGCTGCCATCATTCAATCCCACCACCGCCGGCCGAAATGAATTGCTCGAACGCGTCGCCGCCAGTTCCTTCCGGAATTGTTTCACGTTCGCCGCGATCGCCGCGTTCGCCACCTGAAGAATCTCCGGAACGCTCCGGTAATTCAGCTCAATCTTGAACACTTGCGCGTCAGGATACCGCTCGGGAAAGGCCAGGATGTTTTTGAAATTTGCGCCGCGCCAGGAGTAGATGGATTGCGCGTCATCGCCCACCACCATCACATTGCGATGCTCGGCCGCGAGGGTATCGATAAAGTCCGCCTGGATCTTGTTCGTGTCCTGGTATTCGTCCACGAGGATGAACTGGAACTGGCGCCGATAAAAATCCGCGATGTGTTCGTGCTCGATCAGCATTCGCAGCGTCTTCTCGAGCAAGTCGTCGAAGTCCATCGAGTTGGTGTTCTTCTTCTTCTTCTCGTAACGCGCGTGGACATCTTTGATTTGATCGAGTAGCGGCAGGAAATACGGAAACTTCTCCGCGAGCAACGCGTCGATCGGCGTCTCGGTGTTGACGACGAAACTAAAAATTTCCGCGAGAACATCGCCTTTCGGGAACCGGATCTCCTTCGGGTTAATTCCTGCCGCCGCCACGACGGTGTCGATGAGATCCTTCTGGTCCTCGCGATCCATGATCGTGAACCCGCTGGAATAACCGAGCGCGCTTCCATGCCGTCGCAGCATTCGGTTGCCGATGGAATGAAAGGTCCCGCCCCAGAGTCCGCTGGCATCGACCGGGAGCAGATTCGTCACCCGATCGAGCATTTGCCTGGCGGCTTTGTTCGTGAACGTGAGCAACAGGATGTTGCGCGGGTCGATCCCGTTCTCCAGCAAATAGGCCACGCGATAAGTCAACGTGCGCGTCTTACCGCTTCCCGCGCCGGCAATCACCAGCAGCGGCCCGGGCGAAGCCGTCACCGCCGCGAGCTGCTGCTCATTCAGCTCCGCCGCGTAATCGATGCTGATCGACGTCGCGTGCGGCGCGCGTTGGAGCGTGTATTCGCGGGACATGGGGCGTAACGCTCCTGCGTCGCCGCGCGCACTTCAATGGAAATCTAAACAGCCGGCGTCTGCACGCTCGAGGAAGCCGTCGATCGCCGCCGTTTCTGTCCCAGTTCTTCCAGCAATTCGATTTGGATCTGCTGAATCTCGAAGAGGCGGTTGTATTGTTTACGCAATAGATGATCGATTTTTTCGTGGAGATGCCGGATTTCCAGCTCGGCCTTGAGATTAATTTTGTAGTCGTTTTCGGCCCGTAAACGGTCGCGCGCTTCGCTGCGGTTCTGGCTCATCATGATGATGGGCGCTTGCATCGCCGCGAGGCAGGAGAGGATGAGGTTCATCAAAATGTAGGGATACGGGTCGAAGGCCTTCGTGGCGAGGAACACGCTGTTCACCACGATCCAAAGCAAAAGGACGACGCCAAAGATGATGATAAACGTCCAGCTTCCGCCGAAGGCCGCGATCGTATCGGAGAGCCGCTCGCCGACCGTGAGCTTTTTCTCGAATTGTTTGCTGATGTCGCTCGAGAGGATCTCGTGCTGCTGGAGGCTCTCGACGACTTCCTGGTCGAGGGCGGAGAGCTCGCCGATCTCCTCGTGCAGAACTTCCTTTACGTAATCGCGCCGGAATTTTCCCAGATCGTCGAAACAGATAAAACCTTTGCCGTCCCACTGCGGCGCGTGTTTATGGATGAACTCCGAGAGCGATGGCCGGACGACTTCGCCGATCGTGCCGTTGCGAGTGGACTTGGTCTGCCCACAGATCAGGCATTGCGCTGTCTCCGGCTTGCCCATGCGGTTCTTATAGCGAAGAACCGTAGCCGGTGTCGATGGTTGCGCGATTTATCGTAAAATCACCGCGCGCGAGGCCGAGCGGCCGTGATCATCGAGCGCGGTAAGTTGGTAGGTGCCGGGGGCCGGTTTCCAGGCCAGGACTTCGTGGGCGTCGCAGGCGCCGAGGAAGGTCTTGTCGGCGAACCAGTAAAGTTTTCGCACTCCGCTTTCGGTTTCGGCTCGAAGGGGAATGACGGTGCTGTTCGTGGCAGTATGCGAGAGGGTCATCTCGTTCGCCGGTAAATTGATCTTCGGCGCGTGGCCGCCGCGCGCCACGAGCTCATTGTCCGCCGTGGAAAGGAACGGTGGGGGCAATCGCCGTGGAACTCCCGCGCGTTCAAAGAGTGCCAGCAAATCTGACGGCCAAAACTCATAGACCTCTCGTCGCAGCGATCGGGTGCCATCGTCCTGCGCCACGCGGAGCCCGGTGGTGGCGTCGACGAGGATTTCGCGATGAATATCGCACGTCGCGATCGGTGAAATCCCGGGGATAAACCAGCTTTCCGTCCGGTGCGGACAGGCCGCGGTAGGCAGTTGACCGGAGACGGAACAAAACTCGACCCGTTTCAGATTTAGTCCCGGCGCCGGCAAGTGAGGCTCGGCACGTGAGGGCTGGAGGGCGCGCAATCCATCTATCATCTGAAACAGCAACGGCGCCGCGGCCGTGCGTCCGATGAAAGCTGAGTTTCGTTTGCCGTCGAAATTGCCGATCCAAACCGCCACCACGTAATGATCGAAAACGGCAACCGACCAGGCGTCGCGGAACCCATGCGACGTGCCGGTTTTCCAAAAGACCGGCGAATGCCGGGCGGATTCCGCCTCTGTCATCCCCGGACGCGGAATTTTCCCCAGCATGTCGAGGGTAAGGAAAGCGGCTTCGGGCGTGACCAGCCGGACAGGGGCCGTGGTTGGGGGTTCATTCACGATTCGGCGAAGGGGCTGGAGGCGTCCGCCATTCGCCAAAGCGGCATAGAGTCGAACGAGGTCTTCCATCGTCACCTCCGCGCCGCCGAGCGGCAGCGAAAGGCCGTAGAACGAGGCCGGCTTGGGGAGCGAAACTTCCGCGTTGCGCAGGAACTCGTAGAAGGTCGGATGCGCGAGATCCGACGCGAGCGTCACGGCCGGGACGTTCCGGCTCCGCGCCAGGGCGTCGCAGGCGCGGATCGGCCCAAGGAATTCGCGATCAAAATTCTCCGGATTGTAATCTCCGAAGGTATGGGGCGCGTCTTTCAACAAACTGAGCGGATGAATTTTCCCCTGGTCGAGCGCGAGCGCGTAGACGAATGGCTTCAAGGTCGAGCCGGGCGAGCGGGGCCGGCGCGTTCCGTCGACCTGTCCGTGAATCTCGGTATTGGCAAAATCGGAGGAGCCGATTTGCGCCAGGACTTCCATCGTGTTGAAATCAATTAACAGCGCGGAAGCATTCACGATTCCGCGGTCGCGGTTCTGCGCGATGTAATCGCTCACCCGTTTTTCGAGCATCTGTTGAAGCGACAGATCGAGAGTCGTGGCGATTTCCGTTTTGGCGGTTCTGGTTTCCAGAATCTCCTGGACGAAATGGGGAGCCGTCAGTTGCTGGCGGATGCGCGCTTCCGCGCGGAACGTGAGCGCGGGCGCTTCCTTCGTCGTAGACCGCGAATACCAGCGTTGTTGCGCATTGGTCACCCGCGCGTTCTCGCTGCCGGCCACCAGCGCGCGCCGGGTGGGGCTTTGCGGAATGACGCTCAACGCGATCGCTTCGGCCGAGGTCACCCGCGCCGCGTTTTTGGAAAAATAAATCTCGCTGGCTGCGCCGACGCCTTCAATATTCCGGCCGTAGGGGGCGAGATTGAGATAAGCCTCGAGGATTTGCGTCTTGGCATAGTGCCGTTCCAGCTCCAGCGCGTAAACGATCTGCCGGAGCTTTCCCGAAAATGTCCGGGTACGGAGGTGGTAGCGCAGCCGCGCCACCTGCATCGTGATCGTGGAAGCGCCCGCATGCGTTCCGCGCGAAAACGCCAGGTTCCACGTCGCGCGCAGCAGCGAGACCGGATTCACGCCCGGATGTTTTCCGTAATACTTGTCCTCGAACCGCAAGGTCGCGTCGACGAGCTCCGGCGAGATTTCCTTCAACGGCGTCCAGACTCGGTATTTCTGATCGGCGGTTAGCGTAACCCGCAGCACGTTGCCGTTTCGGTCGCGCACCCGCGTCGAGAAATCGATCCCTTCCAAAAGCGGCGGCTTTGGCAGCGCCAACCAGAGCGCCGCGACCACCATCGTGAAAAAGACGGCACGGCGGATCCAACGATTTCGCGCGGTGGTCTTCACTTATTTCGTGACGGTGACCTTTCCGCCCAGGCCGCGCCCTTTGAGGTTGCGATCGTACATCGACTCGGCGAAGACTGGCGGCACCACGAACGTGCCCCGGTTGTTCGACTTGATCTGGTAAGTGATCTCGAGCGTTTCGGTCGGGGCCGTTGCGTAAAAGACAGCACGATCTTCCCGGACCTCTACGTAGTCGACACCCTTGATCTCCGAGATTCCGGGCGAGAGCGAGGAGCTGACGATCTCAAATCCGCCCGGGAGGAGATCGACCAAAGCCACGTTGCTGATCCATTCCGGCCGCAGGCTGCGGATGCGCAGTCGGACTGTCAGCACTTCACCGAGCTGCGTGTTCGTGACCGGTTTGTTCGATTTGTCGAGGATCTCGCGATACACCTCGATTCCGTCGGTGATCGGTTTGTCTGAAATAGTTCGGTCAAACCCGGCCTCGACGACCTGATAATAGGCGCCGGGCGGATTGAGCGCAGCCGGTGTCCGGAATCGTAGCGCCGTCGCGTCGCTGGAGAAATTCGAGCGCTGCAAGAGTTTCCTGCCAGTCACGAGGAGCTTTTCCTTCTTTGCTTTGTCGAGCTCGACGATGCTGAGGTCCGGCGGATGTTGCGCGACGACTCGCGCGTATGATTTCAACGCGACCACGGCATACGCCGCTGACAAAGTGTTGAATTCCCCGTCCCCGATTGGCTTCAGCACTTTTTCAAACTCAGCGGCCGGCAGCTTCTTCAGGCGATCCGGAAATTCGCGGGCGAGAATGGCTACGTATTGTGAGTCCGCGCCGAGCGGCTGGTAGAAATCGTTCAACTGCTTCTTGTCGAACTGACCGATTCGGTAGGCGGCGATCAATTTGGTCGCCTCGTCCTCCTTTTTCAGAATGTGGAGCGCGCCGGCCAAATAAACGCCCGTCAGATCGGTCTTCCATTCCTTGGCGTGATTCTTGTCCAGGTAATCGCGCAGGTTGATGATGTAGTTGGTGGTCACCACGCCTTCGCGGCTGAGCAAGTAGATGGCGTAGGCAATTCGGCGCGCGTCATCGAGGTCCTGCGGTTCCTTCGCCACCATCCCCTGCAGATTGCGCAGGCCGCTGGCGAACATTTCCGCCGGGGGCGCGAACCCGGCTGCTTTCGCTTCGATCAGGAAATGCATCGCGTAGGCGGACATGAAACTGATCTCCGAGCCTTTCTCCGGCGCCCAATAACCGAATGCGCCCTGGTCGTTCTGGCGGCGGCGCAGGACGGCGAAAACATTTTCCAGCTGCGCGGCTACCTCCTGCTTCGACAAACCGAAGTCGGCTTCGTCGGCCAGAGTGAGCCGGCAAAAGGCGGCGCTGGTGATCTGTTCGCTGCAACCGTGCGGAAATTCTTTGAGGTAGGCATCGAGTCCGTGGGCGAGTCCGAGCGGCAGCGCGGAAACGGCGGCGGTCAATTTCCGGAACTCCGGATACATCGCGCGCGTAATCGGAACATCGACGTTGTTCTTCGTGAAGCTGCTGCTCCGGACTTGCGTTATGAACGTTGTCGGCGGCCGCACACTGAGGGTGGAGCGCAACCGCGATTCCTTGCCGCCATTGCTGGCGGTGAAGGTGATCGTCCCCGAACCAAGTTTGTCGTTCACTTTGACCGAAAACGTCGTGGTCTGCTCGCGTCCCTCCGCGATCTTCAGTGTCTGGGAAGGATTCTTGGAGATTTGCAGATGCTCGGAGCTCTCCGCGCGGATCTGGACCTCGGCATTCTCACCGGAGCCTTCGACGTTATTAGCGACGGTCACGCCCACCTCGAATTCGTCCCCGGGCGCCGCCAGGACCGGCACGCTCGGGGTGATTACGAACGGGCCGCGAACGATCGGATTTTGTTCCGCCGCGCCAGTCGCATCGTCAGCCACGGCCACAGCCATGACGGTCAGCGTGCCGCTGAAATAATCGGGGACGTCATAAACCACTTCGCGCTGGGTCGCGTCGGCGTCGATGATTCCCGACCAGAACACGACCGGCTTTTCCGTCACCCGCTTGAATGGGTTCAGTTGCTTGGCGTTGTCGCCGTCGCCGCCGAACGCGGACACAGACCGAAGAATCGAGAATTCCGGCATGATCAGGTCGACGATTTGCGCCGTCTCGACGCCAAGCGCGCATTTGCGGAAGAAGAACCCGAGCGGGTCCGGCAGCTTGTAATCGCTCACCTGCAGAATGCCCTGGTCCACCGCGAAGACGGCGATCTTCGAAGGCCGGTCGGTTTTGTAGCTGATATGGAGCGGCTCACCCGGCTTGGCGATCTTCGCAGTCTGGAGATCCACCTTTAGCCGCCGCTTTTCGATGTTCGCCGTGAACGGAACGACGCCGTAGCTGAGCGGGCTGGCAAAAATCTCCTTGGAATCGAGCGAACGAATCAGGGCCACGTTGATGTAGCCACTGCCTTCGAATCCGTCCGGCACTTTGATTTTTTGCACGGAACCAGCGGCATCGGTCTTGAACCAAACCTGGGCGTAAACCTTGTCGCGCTCGATCGTGATCAAGCCACTGCCCGCGTAGGGTGCGGTGATGCTGATCTCGACTTCTTCCCCAGTGTTGTATTGCGGCCTGGAAAGCTTGACCTGCAACTCGGAATTTTTGTCGAGCGCGCGCTTTACGGTGCCGCGGCCGACGACCGAGTAGCGAACCCGGCTGACTTTGCGATCGTCCTTGTCGCGCAATTCGACCACGTAGTCCCCCGGCTCTTCCGTCGCCAACTGATAACGCAAACCGTCGGCGCTGATCGCAAGCTTCTCGGTTTTTGCGACGCGTTCCTTCAAGACGGATTCGTAGGCGTAGCTCCCGTTCTCTTTTTTCGTGACCACGGAGACGTACTCCTCCGCGATCACATTCGCGGTCAGATTATCGAGCGCGATCTTGTTCAGCTTCGAATCGACCGCAATCAAATCGACCGTGCGCGGCGTGCTGGCATTGATGTAATTCAGGTCGCCATCGCTCTTATAGCCGACCACATAAGGTAGCGACGAAACCAGCGCGGCAGCCTGGCCAGTAATGCTCCGACCGCCTTCCCCTTCGAATGCCTCCGCGAAGAAGCGCATCGAGTAGGTCGCGTCCGCGAACCGGTCGAGCTGCAGATCGAGTTCGGTCTTGCCCTCCGCGTCCGTGTTTTGTTCGCCGAGATCGACGGTCTCCGATTGCCGGTCCTTTTTCGTGTCCAGGAGCGGATCGTAAAAGCTGTAGTCCTTGAAGTCGTCGAACGAGAATGAGGCCGGTGAAAGCTCGACCTTGCTCTTGATTCGGCGGTCGCTGGCGGGCGTCCCATACAGATTCGCGAGCGCGATCGAGGCCTTCATTTCCCGCGGATCGACCCATCCTTTCGGCGACGTCTTCGAAAGCCGCGCTTCGATCTTCATCCGATCGGGCAGGAATTCCTTCACGTTGACCGTGGTCGAGCCGAGCAGCGTCGAGCGCTGGTTGTTCTTCACCAGGTAGACGTTGATGGAATATTCGCCGGTCGGTGATTCGTAAGCGGTCTTGTAGGTTACCTCGGCAAATCCGCTCGGCGGCAGCGCCATCTTCTTGGTTTGAACTTTCAGGGCGCGCGCATCGATCACCTCCGTCTCGATCGGCAGCCCGGCCAGTTTCCCGAGCCAATTCCGCTGTTTGATCACGAACGCGATGTGCATCTCATCGCCCGGCCGATAAACGCCGCGCTCGGTGAAGACGAACGCGTCCAGGTCTTCGGCCAGGACCTTGTTCACGCCCTCGATGTCGAACCGCGAAAAGTTCAGCATCCGGTCGTCGCGCGAATAGGGGATGAAGCTGATGTCGTCGCCGAGACGCGCGACATAGACGACGGCTTTCCTTTCGTGGTCGTTCTTTTCGACCGACGCAAAGGTCGCGCGGCCATCGGGCGACGTCTTCGCGCTTTGCACCGCGAGACCGTTCCGCCCGAGAATGTCGACGGTCACGCCGGCGAGCGGCTGCCCGGTCTTGATCGAGACGACGAATACGTCGCTGGTTTGGTCCGCGTTCTTTTTCACCAGCAACCCGAGATCGCTGACCAGAATGAACCGGGTTGTTTTGACCCCCTTGATGAACTTCTTGGCGACCGGATCCCAACCCCGCGCTGTTACGAAGAACAGGCCGCGCTCGCTCCCGCCGTCCGCGGGCTTTTGCAGATACTTCGCGAGATCGAAGGCGGAATAGTTCGCTTTCCATTTGTTCTGAAGGGCGATCGACTGGTCTTCGCGGGCGATGCGCGAGATATTGTCCTGGTCGAAGGAGGCATTCTTGAATTCTGGCGCCTGGAATTCGCCCTCCGTCTGGCTGACCAGATGATTGATTTCGGTGGAGAGAACGCGATCGATCTCGAACTTGATCATCGCTACGCCGCGCGACCGGATTGAGAGTTTGCGCTCGCCGCCAAGAGCGAGCAGGCCGCCTTCGCCCTGGATCTCGATCTCCTGGGGCAGTTCCGCTGGCACGACAAGGTTCGCGTGGGTCTCCGCCAGGTCGTAACCGCTGCGCGCCTTCAGTCCTTTATCAACGCGAACATACAGCTGGCCATCGCCTTCGAGCCGGAATTTGAAATGGTGGTCGCGCGCAAACTCCTTCTCAGTCGGGATGGCGGTGAACTTCACCACCGTCGCCTGTTCCAGAATGTCATCCGTGACTTCGTCTGCGTTTGCCCATTTCGTGCCAGCAGAATTGTCTGTCGTTGTGTTCTCTCCTTCGTCGCTGCCACTTTCCTCTTCACTGGATTTATTTGTCTCTGTTGAGGTGCTTTCTTCACTGGATTCCGTCGTGCTTTCATCGGAGCTGGTCGATTCTTCGTCCGACGCTTCCGGCTTGGGTGCCTCGCGTTTGGGCAAAAGGTAAATGTGAAGGGCCTTGGCCAACTCCGGCGTGCTGATGTCGCTGCTCGTTTCGATGTTGAGGATTTGCTCCGGTTCGCCCTCCTTGTTCCGCACGATGCTCGAGTCGATCGACTTAATCTGAAACGCCGTCGCTTTTGATGGAATCAGGGTTTTCTGCTCGACCGCCTCATGCATTTCCGCGCCGCCCAATCCGGTGCGCAGACCGTCCCGGAGCGTCACGCGCATCCAATCCTCCTCAGGCGGCAGCGTGATGGGCGAGCTGCGCAGATAGGCCTGGCGTTTATGCAAACCGTAGGTGACCGAAAAGTGGGGAACCGGATCGCTCGCCGGAAAAACGTTCGAGTTTCCCAGCATGTTGAGAGTCACATATTTTTCGAGCTCACCCGGCTCCACTGGATGAGTGAGTTCGATAGTGGCCAGGAGCCGCTGAACGCCCGGCTCCTTGGCGTCCTCTGAAAGAGTGACGCCTTTCATCTCCGCCCGGAACGGCGGGGTCGTGACGTCGTATTCCAGTTTCTCCATCCGGACTTGCGCCGGAAAGAATTCCTTGTCGAAAATGATCCGGAATTTGCGCTCGGCCGGCCAATCCTGGGCGGGTGCGAAGGAGAGCTTGCGATCGTTGATCCATTTCCAGGCGCCAGCCGTGGGCGGATCGAGCCGGACCCGCTGCAGGGTCGGATTCTTCAGGTCTTCCAAACGCGCGGCCGATTCACTGAACTCGATCGTGATGGGGGGGAACTTCAGCTCCTTCTCCAGCGGCGTGACCGGGATGGGGGCGACCACGGCGGAAACGGTGTGCGGTTTCGGCCGGCGTTGGTACCACCGATAGGACCAGATCGATCCGCTGACGAGGAGAAAGGCGAGAAGCACATAGACCGCGGCCAGGATTGGATGGCCGCGGCGAAAGAGAACGACGCGGGCGAAGCCGAGCTGGAGCCAGCGCGGGGGATTATAGGAAAGTTGCCCGAAGGCGGTCCGGAAAATTTTTCGAAGCCACCGCGCCAGCCAGGCGAACGGGCGAATCAAGGGCCACAAGAAGTTAAGCATATAGGTGCGTCCTTTACGGCGCTGAGAGGGAGACGGTCATTCGCACAGCTCTTGCACGTGCCGGGCGATGCTATTCGGCCGCCCTGGGCCAGGGAAGAATGAAATGGCCTGGCGCCAAGGGGGATGGCCTTTTTGGGCCGCTTTGGGTCGACCAATGTTCCTTGTTGAATGGCGAAAGGCGGACCCTAATCTACGCTATGGAAGAAGCCGAAGTGCCGCTGGAGCATTTGCATGAGCATATTCATCACCATGCCGAGCATGGGGGGGCGGCCTGGATCAACGGAGTGGCGTTGAGTACCGCGATCCTCGCCGTCCTCGCGGCGATCACCGGTCTGCTTTCCGGCAAACATGCGAACGAAGCGATGATGGCCCAAATCGAAGCTTCCGATCAATGGAGCTACTACCAGGCGAAGAGCATCAAGGCGTCGGTCCTGGACGCCAAAATGACGTTGACCTCGGAAGCGACCGAGCAGGACAAGGAAAAGGTTGCGAAGTACCAGGAAGAACAAGCCGAGATCAGACGAGAGGCCGAGCACAAACAGGCGGAAGCGAAATCAAATTTTCATAAACACGAAACGTTCGCGCGCGGCGTGACGATGTTCCAGATCGCGATCGCCATTGCGGCGATCTCGGCCCTGACCAAGCGCCGGCGCTACTGGATTGTCAGCATGATCCTGGGCGGGGTGGGTTGCATCTTTCTCGTGCTCGGCTGGCTCGCGCACTGATTCGATGCGGGTTCTTTCCATCGACGCGTCGCTCCGCAATACCGGCGTCGCCATCATCGACGCCAACTCGGGCAAACCGCGCGTGCTTCACTTTGGAGTCATCCACAACCGGAACACGCTTCGCTCCTCTTCCTGCCTGGTGGCGATTCACGATCGACTGGCGGAATTGATTCATACTCACGAACCGGATTGCTGTGCGCTGGAGGCGGTTATCTACGTGCAGAGTTACAAGACCGCGATTCTTCTCGGGGCGGCTCGGGGCGCGGCCATTCTGGCGGCGGCGGAGCGCGGTTTGCCGGTGTTCGAATACGCGCCGAAGCGAATCAAGCTGGCAACCGTCGGACGAGGCACTGCCGACAAAAACCAGATGGCGTTTATGATCCGGGCCCTGCTCGGATTGACCGAAACACCGGGGCCGGATGAAGCCGATGCTCTCGCGATTGGATTAACCCACCTCCGTGCGCAGGAGGCGGCGCGGCTCGGAGTGCCAGCAGGGGATCAAATATGAACGAGAGCGCCCTTTCTGTTCGCTGGCTGGGCCGGTTGTCGTTCGCGGATGCGCTCGCCTTGCAGGAGAAATTGGTCGCGGAAAAGCGCGCCGGCCGCTCGTCCCCCGACGAGCTTCTCCTGCTCGAACACGACCCGGTTTACACCATTGGCCGCACCCCTGAGCAATCGAGTCTTCGCGGAGCCTCCCACCTTCCGCACCCTCTCTTTGCCATTAACCGCGGCGGACAGGCGACGTATCACGGTCCGGGCCAGTTGATCGGCTATCCGATCATCGACCTGCGCCGGTGCGGGCAGGACCTGCATCGGTATCTGCGCTGGATCGAATCCTTGCTCGTGGAAACCCTCGCGGAAGCCGGGGTCGCCGCCGCGGTGCGGCCCGGCTTGACCGGCGTCTGGGTGGCGGACCGCAAGATCGCTTCGATCGGCGTCGGCGTTCGCCATTGGATCACGATGCATGGATTCGCGCTGAATGTTTGCGGCGATCTCTCGCCCTTTGCCCACATTGTTCCGTGCGGGATCGCCAACGTCACGATGACGTCGATTGAAAAGGAGACCCGCCGGACACACTCGGTGGAGGAGGTGGCCAGGCGCGTCGAGCAGATTGCGCAGAGCCGAATCTCCCGCTTGCACAAGGTCGAAGCCTTCGCCTGATTCTCCCGAGTGCCGCTGGTTGCCGAGATTCTAAGACTAACCCCTTTCTGCTCTTCTTTTCTAACGGAGCATTGCTGCGCTAATTTTTGCCGTGAGGCGTGATCGCCGACTTTGGCGATGACGCCCCTCCTCTCCACTGCAGCGCCTTGGCCTGGTCCCGTACGTCGGGATCCTTGGTGTAGATGTTGATCAGCTCGAGCCGCGCTTTATCAGAACCCTGCTTCGCCGCGTATTCAAGAAATAACAAGCCACGCGGCTTATTGCTGTAGCCCACGAAATGTTCGACGTACATGTCATACGCCCATTCACTGTCCGTCTCCATTTCTCCTTCTCTGGCTGCCACGGTGGCTTTAAGCCGCGCACGGACTTGTAGCGCTCGTTCGAAGTCGAAAAACTCTGGAAAGCTGGCGAAAATCATCATCAGGTTATGCAAAGCCTTCTCGGAGCCGTTATCAGCCGCAATTTCGCAAAAGTGAATTTGCTTATTCGTATCGCCGAGGTACATGCCAAAGTAAGTGGCCAGCTTCAGAGCTGCGTCAGTGTCTTTCGCCTCTGCTCTCTTAATCAATCCCGGTAGTTCAGCCTCAGGGATGGATAAAGACTCCTTGATCACAGTCGGTGCCCAAAGTTGACCCTCTGACTGCCTATCCGCAGAAGCGTGAAAAGCCGCCAACGGTATACTGCCCGCGACCCAGATTGCGATAGTTGTGAACCTCTTCATTTGTCCTTTTTCTTCTCAGGTTCCGGCGGCTTTCCTGTGAACGTCTTAAATTCTCCTGGTTGACCCGATTTTCCAGTGGCTTGAACAGTTGGTTCCGCTCCGCGTGTCGTGCCGCTTTCGCATTTATTATTGGGCGCAATGACCTTCGTCTCCACTTTGTTTCTGTTGGCTAAGATATTAGCCAACTTTTGTGCCGGCGAGTCTTTTCCTTCCCTGCCCGACTCACATGAAATCAACTGCACTGTCTTTCCGGGAGTATAGCCGTCCTCTTTCATCTTGTCAGCCACCTTGCTTGCTGACACGTAATCTCCCTTGACGATGAATCCTTTTCCGTCGGAGTGTATGACTACGGTAAAGCGGTCGCTCGGATTAAAACTCTTCTCCCATTCGGTATTACCCTTAGAATCACCGCCCGCTTGGTTCGAGTCGACGAGCCCAGTCGGATCGGTTTTGTTAATTGGATCATTGTGGCAATAGCGGTAGAGATTGTAGTCACCGGCCTCGAACTGTTTCGGATCGGGCTGGAGGAAACGGCCCATCTCGGGCTGATACATCCGATGGCGGTAATCGTATACCCGCAATTCTTTTAACCATTCCCGCCCCGTGAACAGAAAACGGTTTCCCGCGGGCGAGCCCAGGTTCCGGGCCACCAGAGTGGAGTTTGCGTCGTAAATATACGGCTGGCCAAACGCGTCATACTCGTATTGCTCCACGATGCCTCCGCTGGTGTTGGTCAGCATGATGCAATGGCTGCGCGCGTCGTATTGATGGTAGAGCCAGGAGCCGCCTCCCGCCGCGCTCGCCACAATCTCGTCCACCCGGGCACCATGCACATAGGTGCGGGCCACCGAGTTCGCGCTGAGACCTTCCTGCACCAGGTTCCACCCGTCGTAGTAAAAGTAAATGGCCCCATTGGGCGCGCTCCCGTCCCCCGGCCCCACCCACCGCTTCACACAGCGCCCCAGCGGGTCGTATCCGAACCACATCCAGTTGCCAGTCCCTTCGTAGAAAAAACTCGTCATCTGGACAGGCTGATTGAGTGCATTAAACCCGGCCACGTTCCACCCGTCTCCCATCAAGACTCCATTCCCGGGAGGCAGCCACGGAGCCGCAGCGGGATGTGGTGCGGCATCGTCATACCACAGGTCCAGCCCCCAATGGAGCGGATCAGGCCAGGGAATGTTGTTTTCCCACCGTCCATATTGGTTGAGTTTATTGTTGCGGCCTCCGAAGCTCATCAAACCCCGGCTCGCCACCCAGTTGGCTCCCGTCCGGTTCCCCATCTCATCGTAATGAAACGCGTCTGTCCGCTCCGCCGTGCCGGCGGTGTCATGGGCATTTTCCGCCTGGTAGGCCGCCTGGGTCAACTGGCCCGCGTCATCGTACTCGTAGCGGTCCCCACGGCCGTTCTCCCGCGGATTCACACCCGGATTAACCCCTTTTTCCCAGGCTTTGATCCGGTCCCGGTTATCCCGATAAGCCTTCCTCATAGACCCAAGCAATTTTGCCGAGATTCACGGACCGACCCCTTCAGGCCCCCCTTCTGCCTCCCCTGCAGACGGCCCCTTGCCCTTCCCCATGTTGAGGGGGTTTTCTATTCTGTCGGATGGTTCCATTCAGCGTCGAACGCTTCCTTTACTCGACGCATAACTTCTTGCCTATCGTAGCCTTTCTCGGCATACACCTCAGTTACGTGTCTAGCAAGATCGACCAACATAATACCCCAATTTCCAGGGTCCTTCCAAGTGTCTGACGAAATCACTACATCTTGGCGCTTATCTACAATCCAAATCCGCGCCATCTCTATTGCACGCTGTGCAGTGGCCGCGGAAGCGGGCTTCGGGAGTTCCGTGTTCATAGATTCTATTTATCTTCGAGTAAACGAATCCTGGCAGGACCAATTGGATCCTTTTTGTTCGTCACTTTATCAGATTCGCGAGCGGGTTTGCCACCTGTCAATTCCTGTATGCGCTTGTGTTCTGCGATTTCTCTTGCCGTCTTGCCACCCTCAACTTTTGTAACCTTTTCGGTTCCAGGTTTAAGACGCCCTGCAGCTTGGTGCTGACCCAGTCTTCCTTCAACATTCCCGGACTGACCAACATATGGCTTCTCACCGCCTTGCTGGTCGGGAAACTCATACGTGCCTTCGGTATCCTCCTTGAAGATAATCGGACTGAGTACCTTCCCAATACCCAACCCAGCTGCCCCTCCAACAACGACGCCACCGAGCCCTCCGACAGCTGCGCCAGCAGGCACGGTGGCCGGGGCGGCTGGACCGCCAGCCAATCCCAGCGCCCCCCCGCCTCCACCGCCAATCAATGCTCCAATCCCCGCACCCAACAGTGTTGTGCCAGTTTCAAAGAGTGCGCGCTGTATTGCCGTATCCATGTCCAATAGGCCGAACGGGTCGCCTCGATTCACCGGATCGTTGTGGCAATAGCGGTAGAGATTGTAGTCACCGGCCTCGAACTCTTTCGGATCGGGCTGGACGAAGCGGCCCAGCTCCGGTTGATATAGCCGGTTCCGGTAATCATAGACCCGCAGTTCTTTTAACCATTCCCGCCCCGTAAACAGAAAACGGTTCCCCTCGGGAGAGCCCAGGTTCCGGGCCACCAGATTGGAGTTTGCGTCGTAAATATACGGCTGGCCAAAGGCGTCATACTCGTATTGCTCCACGATGCCGCCGCTTCCGTTGGTCAGCATGATGCAATGACCCCGCGCGTCGTACTGATGGTAAAGCCAGGAACCGCCTCCCGCCGCGCTTGCCACTATCTCGTCCACCCGGGCGCCGTGGACGTAGGTGCGGGACACCGAGTTCGCGCTGAGACCTTCCTGCACCAGGTTCCACCCGTCATAGTAAAAGTAGATGGCCCCATTGGGCGCGCTCCCGTCCCCCGGCCCGACCCACCGTTTCACGCACCGCCCCAGCGGGTCGTAGCCGAACCACATCCAGTTGCCAGTCCCTTCGTAGAAAAAACTCGTCATCTGGACAGGCTGATTGAGCGCGTTAAAGCCGGCCACGTTCCACCCGTCTCCCATCAAGACTCCATTCCCGGGAGGCAGCCACGGAGCCGCAGCGGGATGTGGTGCGGCATCGTCATATCACAGGTCCAGCCCCCAATGGAGCGGATCAGGCCAGGCAATGTTGTTTTCCCACCTTCCATATTGGTTAAGTTTATTGTTGCGGCCTCCGAAGCTCATCAAACCCCGGCTCGCCACCCAGTTGGCTCCCGTCCGGTTCCCCATCTCATCGTAATGAAACGCGTCGGTCCGCTCCGGGGTGCCGGCGGTGTCATGGGCACTTTCCGCCTGGTACGCTGCCTGGGTCAACTGGCCCGCATCATCGTACTGGTAGCGGTCCCCACGGCCGTTCTCCCGCGGGTTCACACCCGGATTAATCCCTTTTTCCCAGGCTTTGATCCAGTCCCGGTCGTCCCGCCAATAGTCGCGTTTGGCCAGGTCATGCCCGGTCCCGTCGCGATGCAGCACCGAGCTGATCAACCCCCGCGCATCATACCCATAGCTCGTGGTCACTCCATTAAGGCGAGCCTGATAGTCCACTTTCCCGTCCGGCAGGTACACGTAACTGGTGCTCACGCTGCTGCCCCAGCCCACGTCTTTTAGCTGCCCCCGTGCTGTGTAATTTCGCCGGACCCATGTTTGGTCTGGATACTGGACGTACGACACTTCGCCGCTGGGGTAGCGGAGATAATTGATTTGAGCGGGCCCGTTCGCGCCGGTCACGCTGCTCTGTTCCGAGCGCACCTGGCTGGCGTCGTCGTAGCCGAAGCCGATGGTCGAGAAGCTGTTTGAGATACTGGTCAACCGGTTGGCGGCATCCCAGGCCCGGTTGATGCCCGGCGCCAACGGAATGGGACTCTGGCCCGGAGTGGGCGTGTGCGCGGGACTCCAGGAATTTGAGATTTCACGCCCTCGCGCATCGTAAACGATTGTCTTGAGCTGGTCCTTCCGTGTCTTCCAAGTCTCGAGTTGTCCATGCTGATAGCTGCTGACTTCCGAGGTGCCGTCTGGAAACAGGGTCGTAATGGGCCGGCCCATTCCATCGTAATCGAAATCGGTCTTCTGTTCCTCCAGGCCGGCGCCACCGTCCATCGTGCGGTAAGTCCGGACCGTATCGAGCTTCTTCATGGGCCCCCACTGATACGATAGGTCGGTCGGCCTATTGTACTCGTCGAAATACCGTGCGGGCTGGCCGTAGGCATCGTGCCCTCCCATCGCTGGGTCTTTCCATCCGGGAAGGTGACCTTTGTCTTGTTGCCAGCGAAATCGTATTCGGTGGTCGTCGTGGGACGGTTCAGCTGGTCATTGCGCTTTGGCTCGATCACATCTTTGGGCCGGTTGCGGCTGTCGTAGGTGTAGTCGGTAATGCGGCCGAGCGGATCTTTGTACGTCTGCTTCTGGCCGTTTTCGTCATAGGTGAAATAATGAGTTTCAACGTTCGCCGGGCTTGCGACCCATTGACCGATGGGCTGGCTCCAGGGCTGAATCAACCCCGTCGTCTCTGAGGTCATCCGGTTATTGACGTCGTGGGTGCGGGTGGTGACCCTCCGCTCCCCCGCTTCATTGAAGATGGGCTCGATTTGGACGCGCCACTCTTTCGATGTGTGAGCCGAGGCGGGCTTCATCACGCCATCAATTTCGCGGTCGTAGTACCAAAGCCATTGCCGGGAGTAAACGTTGCCATTCCCGTTCCATGCCGGAGCGTTGAGCTCCTCGGTCAGGGAGGTGCAGCGCCGGTAGGAATCGTAGGTGTAATATTTCCGGTGCCCCAGCTCGTCAATGATCAGGGTGCAATTGCCGTAGGTGTCGTAGCCATATTGGACCTTCGGAGGGTTATCCGAGGAGTCGTTCATTCCTGCGTATTCGACTGCCACGATTTGATGCTGCCCGTTGTAAGTCATCCTCGTGCTAAAATCCTTGCCATTCGCCCGGGCCCGGGGATTTTGGACCGTGGCGACGCGACCCAGGTCATCATAGGTATATTTGGTGTCTTCGGCAGAGCCATCGACCGAATTCCACTCCCGCATGAGCAGATGGGTCCCGGGATCGTATTCGTAGTGCTGCACCGCACCGCTCGGGAGGGTGTGAGTTTCTACCTGGTTTAAACCGTTGTAGGTGTATTCTTCCACGATGCTGCCTGGATACTCGATCCGTGTCACCCGGCGGCGTTCGTCCCGCCGGTAGGTGGTGTATTTGTCGTTTTCATCTTTCTGGCTAAAGAGCCAGTGATTATACGGATTGTGCATCCGGAGCCCGTCGAGGTCCAGGGAGCCCGTGGCATCGGTCCGATTGTAGGTGGAATTCCCGCCACCGGGATACTCGATCCGGGCCGGCTCGCCGCTGTCGTCCCCAGGTTCACCAAATTGCGTGGTCAGGTTGTTGCGCCCATCCCAGATTTGGAAGGGCAGGGTGTTGAAGTAAAAATTCTGGCGATGACAGGACGCGCCCTGGGGACAAGGCTGGGTTTCGGAGTTATGGGGCAAGCTAAGAGGAGAGGTGGTGAAATCGGTCAGCTTGCCCAGGCTGTATCCGCGGGGGGTGACGCTTGGCGGAACGGTATGCGCCGCTCTCCCGTAGTAAAACTTGCGCTGTCCTCCCAGGCCATTGTATTCCAGGCGCTCCCCGGTATCACAAAGTAATTGGAAACCGGACACCAGCACGCCGGCATCGCTTTTCTCCGCGGTGATCGCATAAGCCTGGGCCTGGACATGCTCGTTATACCACGTCACCGCACCGGGAGGACGCGGGGGCGGAGTCGGGCATGCCATCCCGCGATAGTCATATCGAATTACTGTCATCGGCCCCCCGTAATGAGGGTCATTTGCGCGCTTCAACAGCGGGAACGAAGTCGAGGGCGCACTGCATTCCCCGTGGATCCCGTCGACAAAACAGCCTCCGTAGTAATAGACGGCGGTGGCTGTTTGGGCCTCCCAGGATTCGCGTGGGTAGGTCACCGTCCCCAGCACGAAAAACGGACCCGCCATAGTGTAGGTGTAAGTGACCGCTTTTGAATCGTCGCTGCCTCCCGGCTTGACCTGCTTAATCGCCCAGCCGCCGTTTGGATACCAGGCCCACTCGATCTCCAGGAACCGGCCGCCTTCCTGCTCCACGCGCTCAAGGTTACCCGTCACTTGATTGTACTTAAGTTCGGTTTTGAACCCGTGCGGATCGACGACCTCATCGGCCTGATATCCCGAATCGCCCTGAAGAAAATGCACCGAGCCGCCATCAGCGCGGCAAAGCCGAAATTCCCGACCATTCGGGGCCATGTCGCAGATATGATCATTCACGCCCGGGCCGCCATAGGGGAAGTGGGACGGATCGGTTCTCTCTGTGTAATCGTAGGGCGGGCCAAACCTCGGATCGTAAACGGGGCAAACACCCGCTCCCGGACCGCAGCGCTCGATCTTGTACTTGGTCGTGTGGCCGTCGGGAAATGTGATTGTGATTGAGGTGATATACTTCTGATCAGTGTGGTCTGTGCCGGGGACTTCGTAGGGCCCGTCCTCGCCATAGCTGGCAGTCCAATGCCAGGAATGCGACCACCCGGACATGCCAAAGTCCATGGACCAGTCTGCGTGGTCATCGTCATAGTCGTTGTGAACCGAATTCCAGTAGCGTGTAAAATCGAGCCCATAATCTCCCAGGGCGCCGGGGATTTGCAGGTCATTTACCACCCGCGTCGCATTGCCGCTGTGGGCGTCATAACTGCCGGCGGTCTGGATTTGCGCTTTAAGCGCTCCCGTGTTTCCCGTCGGATTGGCCTCCCACACCGGGGCGGCGAGCAGGCTTTGCCATCCCAACGCCAGAGTTGAGGCCCCGAACAGGGCGAGATTGAAGAATCGATGTCTCATTGGCCTCCTCCCGATTCCGCTTCCTTCTCTTCCACTTTGGCCAGCGACGCCCGGAGCACCGGCAGGACGGTCTTTACCCCCTCACAATAAAAAATGATGTGGCCCTCGAAAACGTTCTCCTCGAGCTGGGCCAGGAAGAGGCATTCGCCGCTCTGCGAGATGGTCATCATCGCCACGGGCAGGTCCAGCGTGATGCCGCTGGGCTTGACGAAAACTTTCTTGCCTCCCGCGAGCGGATCGAATTGCACCCGCAACCAAACCGGCTCCGTCCCCGTGATATAAGCCGCCTTGAGCCGGTTTAGCTGGCGCGAAGGAATTTGGGGATTGAGCGATCCATTCCGCCAGATTTCCACCTCGGGCTTAACCAATTCCATCTCGGCTGGATTGGGTGGGTTGGGTGCAGGAGGGTCGATTGCCGGCGGTGGCGGCGGGGCGATCGAAGGTTCCGGTTCGGGCGCCGTGGCGATCGCTTCGGGCGGTGCGGCCGGTTGTTCCTCAGGAGCTTTCGGTCCCAGAGATTGCCACTGCAATTGCGGAGGCGGCGGCAGCGCATCCAGCTCGGGCGGGGGCGGATTCGCCAAGCTAGAGGGCAAAGGCGGCGGCATCACCGGCTGTTGCCCCGGCGCTGCAGCAGGCCAGAGAAAGAGAAAGATCGCGAGGAGAAGGGAACTGGAGTGTAGGAATTTTGTCATACTTGGTTGGGGACTCAAATATCGCTGGCCACTCGAGCAAATGGGTCCTCAGGAGTGCGATCCGATCGCTGCGTTGGACAAAAAAAGCAGCTGATCACGAAGGCCAGCCTCCGGCTGGGAAACGGGGTTCACGAAGGACTGTTAAAGCGCAATCCGGATAATCTTGGCGAGGAAATTCCAGTTTCTTGAATCGGTTCAAGGAGCCTGGCAATAGCCGCCAAAGATTAGGCGCATAAAAGTCATACGTACGGATTTCAGCGCAGTCGCGGGCGGGAAGGTGGAGCTTAGCGTTCATGGCGGGGGGGCCGTCCTTGGGCGGGCTCGATTTCGCGGCGCAGAGCGCGCCGGATGAATTCAGCCAGACTCAGTTTCTCGCGCCACGCCTTCGCGGCCCAACGCTTTTTGGCCTCGCGCGGCAGGCGGAACGTCACCGGGACACTGCCCTTGGGCAGGTTCGTTCTGGGCATGTCGCTAGATGTATTATTGTATCATACACAGAGTCAAGGGCGAATTTTTCTTGCTGTTTCGTCTTAACTGGAACACGGTCGGCGGCGTGCGGGACAAGGAATCCACGGCTATCACGATCACTCTTCCGCTGGCCCTCGACCGGGCCCTTCAGGCGCTGGCCGATCAAAAGCATTGTGGAAACAAGTCCGCCGCGATCCGGGAGGTGCTCTACAAGGAGGCGGGCATGAAGGTCAATCTTCGCCTGAACGAAAAGACGGACAAAACCGCGGTAGCTAAAGCGGAGCATCGTTCCGTCAAATACGGGTCTCGCAAAAGGAAAAGCCGAAAATAGGGCTGGAGGAGATCTAACTAATCCCGGGGACGGGTGTTACATTGTGACGGATGAAGACATTGATCGACCTCTGCACCCACTATGGCATTCCGGTTCATCTGGAAGCCGATCAATGGCGTTGGTGAAGTCGCCGGGGTGGCCGAGAAAATCGCGTTGAAGCGGATGGCCTCCCTCCGCAAGGTAGAAGCTCTCGCATGAACATCCCACTGGAAGACAATGCCGGCGACATCATTGGCAAGGCCCAGCGCGGCTTGGGCATTTCCGACAGCCAGTTGGTCGAACGAGCTGGTCTCGGAGAGGAAGCCGCACGGAATTTTCGCAGCGGTAATTTCGACGACGATTCGCTCGAACGAGTGGCGCCGGTTTTGCAGTTGAACGCAGCCGCACTCCGCAAGCTCGCCGCTGGAAAGTGGGAGCCGGAAAAATTCGGCGACCGCGATGGGTTGGCGATGTTTAACACTTCCTACGGCGACATGACCGTGAACGCCTATCTGGTTTGGGATCCAGCCGTTCGCGATGCGGTCGCGTTTGATACCGGTGCAGATTGCGGCGGGATGTTGCAGCTTGTCCAGCGCGAGCATTTGAAGATCAAGCTGATCCTGCTCACCCACGCCCATCCGGATCACGTCGCGGATTTGTCGCGGTTGCGGAAAGCGACCGCGGCGCCGGTTTACATTTCAGAGCTGGAACCCGAAGAGGGCGCCCAGCCAATTGCCGAGGGAAAACGCTTCGAAATTGGATCGTTGAAGATAGAGGCGCGATTGACGTCAGGACATTCCCCCGGCGGGATCACCTATGTCGTGACTGGATTGGTCCGACCGATTGCCGTGGTGGGCGACTCGCTCTTTGCCGCGTCGATGGGCGGCGGAAATGTTTCGTATCAGGACGCGCTGCGAAACAATCGCGACAAGATTTTGACCCTACCGGATGAGACGATCGTTTGTCCCGGGCACGGCCCGCTAACGACCGTTGGAAAGGAGAAACGCGACAACCCGTTCTTTGCGAGGTGAACCTATGAATATCGGATTTGTTGGGGTCGGCCGAATGGGCGCTAACATGGCGCGGCGCCTAAAGGACCGTGGTTATCACGTCACGACGGTTTTTGATGTGAACCGGGCGGCAGCGACGTCGCTGGCTACGGAGCTTGGATGTGCGGCGTGCCAGACCCTGGGGGATGTGACTGCCGGAGCGGACGTTGTCTTTACGATTGTGACCGATGACGCGGCGATGCGCGAGATATTCAGCGGCGCCGACAATCTTCTGGTGAACGCGCGCGGGAAACTGTTCATCAATTGCGCGACGGTTTCGCCCAAGATCCACATCGAAGTCGAACAGCTGGCCGAAGCGGCTGGCGCGGCTTCGCTCGAGGCGTGCATGGCGTCGAGCATTACTCAGGCGCGCGAAGGTTCGCTCTACCTGATGGGTGGCGGCCGCGAGGAAGCCTTCGGGCGTGCTGAGCCGATCCTGAAGGAGTTGAGCACGTTCCTGCGCTACATCGGGAAATCCGGCGAGGCGGCGAAAGTGAAAGCGCTTGTAAACATGGTGATGAATATCAACACCGCCGGGCTTGCGGAAGGGCTCGGCCTGGGCGAAGCGCTCGGACTCGATCTCACGATGCTGCGGGAAGTATTTTCCCAGACCGGCGCGGCTTCGCGTGTCCTCCAAACCGATGGCGAAGACATGCAAAACCGCGATCACTCCTGCTTTTTTTCAGCGGCACACGCGGCCAAGGATAGCGGGATCGCGCTCGAGCTCGCGGATGAGAACGGACTCGATCTTCCGCTCGCGCGCGAAACCAAAGCGCAATACGACAAGATGGTTGCCACCGGTTTGGGCGAACTGGACAAATCCGGAATCGCGGAACTGACTTTCAAAGGCCGGTTGACCGAACAAACCGGACCTTAGCTCGCGATCAAACGCGGTTCCGCCAGCACCAACTGCGCGTCGCCGACCGCAATCACGCCGTCGCTCAGAATCTGCGCCCGCAACCCGCCCTTGCCTTGGAGAAACTCTTCCGCGCCCGGAGCAACGGCCTGATCCATCCAGTAGCAGGGCTTGCAGTGCGCCTTTCCCCGGAAACGAACGCCCTGAATGGAGAATTCTTCGCCGATCAGGTCGTTCAAGTTCACTCCCGAGACGACCACGTTTCGGCGAAGGACGCCGGCGGATTTGTCTTTCAAACCAAAATGCGCGGTCAATTTTTCAAAAATCTCGTGCGAAAAAAATGTGATCTGGCCCTTGTAATCGTCCCGATAATCGAAAAACCGGTCGCCGCGAATTCCGTGTCCGGCGACGCACTCAATTTGCTCGACTTCGACGAGCGGAAAATCATCGGGAGCGCGGCCGTGGTGTCCGAAATAATTGTGTCCCGCAGAAATGAAGATCTGCCGGATGACCATCCCGGAAGCTAACCGACCCGGAACCGAATTTCGCGGATGATTTTCGTGCCGAACCGCTGCTTCAGTTTCCGCAGAATCTCGGCCTTGGAGATCTGCTCGAATTGGTAGTGGAGCGCGGGCTGGAGGACGCGGACGAACAGCACGCCGCCCCGCAAGCTGACTGGCGCCGAGTGTGCGGCGATAAATTCCCCGACGATCTGTTTCCAAGCGTCGATCACTTCGGTTTCGCGGAGCCGCTCGCTCAATCCGAGCTGCTGCATCAGCTTCGGCAACAGGTCGGCCGGGGCCTGCCAGCGATCGGGCCGTGCCTTATTGGCCGGGAGGCCGCGCCATTCGGCGATAACGGCGGCGCGAAGAGAAGGGGTCATTGGAGCGTTGGATTAATGGAGTGATGGATCAGGGAAGAATCATTACTGATTAATCCAACACTCCACTACTCCAATCTCAGTATTTTCGCCGCATGTTGCTCGGCAGAATGTTGAGCTCCGTGCGGTATTTCGCGACGGTGCGACGGGCGATGGGAATGCCGCGTTCGCTCAGGATCTCGACGATCTCCTTGTCGCTCAAGGGGGAGCTGGAATTTTCGTTTTTGACCAGGTCCAGGATCGCTTCCTTCACGCTGGTGTTGCTCATCGATTCGCCGGTGGCCGTCTGGTAACCGGGCGTGAAGAAATACTTCATCTCGAACACACCCTGCGGCGTGGACATGTATTTGCCGGAAATGGCGCGGCTCACGGTCGTTTCGTGCACCCCGACGATGTCGGCGATCTGCACCATGGTCATTGGCTTCAGGTGCGCGGTTCCGTGATCGAGGAACTCTTTTTGCCGCAGGACAATCTGGTGCGCGATGTTCGAGATGGTCTGCTGCCGTTGGTGAATTGATTTGATGAGGAATTTGCCGCTCCGGATCTTGTCCCGGATGTAATCCTTCACCTCGCTGCCGTTTCCATCCTGGGACATGATGTCCTTGTAGGTGTTGCTGATGCGCAGGTGGGGGATCTGTTCGCCATTGAGGATCACCTGGTATTGGCCGTCGATCTTCTCGACCGTGACATCGGGGAGAACGTAATTTTGAGGCGCGGCGGCGAAGATCTGGCCGGGCCGCGGATCGAGCTGCGCGATGTTGTTCGCACATTTCTGGACCTGTTCGACGCTGATTCCCATCCGGCGCGCAATCTCGGGGAAACGCCGCTTCCCCAGATCCTGCATGTGGTCCTGGATGATTTTGTATTCGAGGCTGTTTCCTTTTCCGTCCCGTTTTAATTGAATGAGGAGGCATTCGCGCAGGTCGCGCGCGCCGACGCCCGGCGGGTAAAAGCTCTGGATGAGCAGGAGCATCGTCTCGAAATCTTCCTGGGCGATGCCGGTGTTGAGCGCCATCTCTTCCGGGGTGACCTGGAGGAAGCCGTTGTCGTCGACGTTGCCAATAATGAGCTCGGCTGTCTTGCGATCGTCGGCGTCGAGCGGGGTCTGGTTGAGCTGCCCCATGAGGTGCTGTTGAAGCGTCTCCTGGGTGGCAATGGAATCGAAAAAGAACTGCCGCTTTTCTTCGTCGTCCTGCGAGCGGGCACTGTAGCTTCCGGATTGCGCCATGTAGTCGCGCCATTCGTCATCCAGCTTCGCCAATTGATCGAACTCGGCTTTGAAATCCTCATCCGCGGTTTGAGCCGGCGGTTCTTCCACACCATCAGCGGGCGGTTCGGTGGCGAGTTCTTCCAGGACCGGGTTGGTCTCCATTTCCTGCTGAACCAGGTTGCGGAGCTCGAGGAGGGGCGCCTGAAGGATCAGCAGGCTCTGTTGAAGCTGGGGCGCAAGAACCTGTTGGAGCGAGAGGTTTTGCGATTGATGCATCCCGGGGCCAGCCATGGTTCCGATGGTAAGCTTTGGGAGGGTCTAAAAGCAAGCAATTTCCGCGCCAAAAACACCCTCGGGCACTCGACGGAATACGACTTGCTTTATCGAGTCCGACACCCGCTTCCCTTTCAATGAAACTCCTGCCAGCTCTTGTTATTGCCTGTTTGCTTGCGTCGCTTGGCACCACTCCCGCGGCTGAGCCGTCAAAAGAGGCCGAACGCGAGCAGCAGCAGATCGTTGCGCTCGCCAAAGAAGTCCAGGCGCAGCAAACCGCGATCGCGGAAAATCAGACGAAAATCGACGCCAAGATGGTGACGGTCGCGGAAGCGTTACGTCTGGCGAAAATCTATGCCAGCAGAGGCGGACGGTAATATGCGCGCAACTATCCTTTTTCTTTTAGCGACCGCCGTAATCGCCTTCGGCCAGGCGCCATCGCCAATGACCGTCGTCGTGCCCGCGGTGACGCCGGCAACGGTCGTCAAGGCAGCGGCCGCCGAGAATGCCTCAGGCTCTGCCCAAAACGTCTTGAAAGCGCTCCAAGCGATGAAGGCCGCCAACGACGAAATTCTGAAGCAACAGGCGGCGACCCTGCAGAAGCTGGACGAAATGGAAAAGACCGCGCAGGAGATCCGGATTTACAGCAAGCGCGGCTAGGCTTCCGGGCTAGAGCCCGGCCATGTCCCATTTCCGGATCGTTTCCTGAATTAACTTCGCGATCTTGTCGTTCACCTTGGTGAAGTAGGTTTTCGCTTTCGCGAGATCGAATTTCGGATAGCCCTGGCCCTCTTTGTAGAGGGTGATGCTCGACGGGTTTGGGTAGGCGCTCCAGGTTCCGGGCGAAGGATTCGCCGTCACCATGTCCTGGTTATAACGCTCTCGGTGAACCAGCGACGGGTCGATGGCCATCATGAATGAATTCTCGTTTTCGGCCGCATGACCGCCGTCTTCGCCGAAAACTTCAGTCGTCACATCCGAACAATACGACCACCAATTCACCGCCAGGATACGCGTGTTCGTTTCCCGGCCCACCTCCTGGGCCAGTGCGGTCAAAATCGCGGTCTGTCCTCCGCCATGGCCATTCAGGAGGATGATGTTTTTGAATTTGTTCTTTGCGAGTCCGACCAGCACGGCGCGGACATAGGCCCGGTATGCTTCTTCCGGCACCGTGAAACTTCCCGGATAAGCGTCCATCACGCCGGTAAACCCGTAGGGAACGACCGGCGCGATCATTGCGTTCACGCGCGGAGCGATTTCTTTCGCGATTGCGACTGGAGCAATAATGTCGGCGCCGTTCGCGGTTACGCCGTGGGGCTCAATCGTTCCCAGCGGGAGCAGAACCGTATTGATTTTGCCTGGCACCCACTCGCGGAATTCCATCCAGTTGATGCGTTCCATCTCCCGCGTGCTGGGCGCGGGCGGGTCGGCGGCGAACGCCGCGGACGGATAGAGCGAACCGAGGAGAAGAAGGCTGAGGCGAAGAACCAGTCTATTCGCCGCGTGCACGAGGATTACTTTTTGTTCTTCGGCTCCACCTTGCGATAGAGCGTCGCCATGCTAATGCCCAGCATGCTGGCCGCCTTCTCGCGGGAACCGCCGCAGTGGTTCAAGGTCGCGTCGATATAGCCACGCTCCTGCTGCTGAATGAATTCGTCGAGCGATTGGCCCACCGGCATGGAGTTGATCGCGTTTTCCGACTTTTCTCCCTGGGCGGCCGCGACGATTTGAGGCGGAAGATCGCTTGGCAAAATCAGGTCTTCTTCACAGAGAGCGCACGCCCGCTCGATGGCATTCTCGAGTTCCCTAACGTTTCCGGGATAATCGTAGTGGCAGAGAATATCCACAGCCTGCGGGTCTATCTTTTTTGGGTCGCCCCCGGAAGCGCTGGCCTGTTTCTGGAGAAAATGATTCACCAGCAAGGGAACGTCCTCCAACCGGTCGCGGAGGGGCGGAATTTCCACCGGAATCACCGCAAGCCGATAGTAGAGGTCTTCGCGAAACGAGCCGTCCTTCATTTTCCCCTGGAGCGCTTCGTTGGTCGCACCTACCACCCGGACGTTTACGGGAACACTCTTGTTGTCGCCGACGCGACGGACTTCCCGTTCCTGGAGAACACGGAGAAGCTTCGTTTGCAACGGCGGCGCCATCGAGTTGACCTCGTCGAGAAAAATTGTGCCGAGGTTGGCCTCTTCGAACAGCCCCCGCTTGTCCGCGACCGCGCCGGTGAAGGCGCCTTTCTTGTGGCCGAACAATTCCGACTCGAGCAGATTTTCCGGCAACGCACTACAGTTGATCGCAACGAACGGATGATGCTGCCGGTTGCTGTTGAAATGCAACCCGCGTGCGACCAGTTCCTTACCGGTGCCGCTCTCTCCCTGAATCAGGACGGTGCTGTCCGTATCAGCGACTTTGTTGATCAAATTGTAAACGAGCTGCATTTTCCGGCTCGTGCCGATGATGTTTTCGAACCGATAGCGGTTTTTCAGTTCCTTGCGGAGGTAAACGTTCTCGCGCAGGGCGGCCTGGTAATCGAGCGCCCGCTGCACCGTCATCTGGAGCTCGTCGATCTTGAACGGCTTGGTCACGTAATCGTACGCGCCCATCTTCATGGCGTCGACCGCCGTCTCGACTGATGCGAAGGCGGTAATTAGAATGACCGCAGTCTGCCGGTGATGCTCTCGCACGTGCTGGAGAACATCGAACCCGGTCATCGACTCCATCTTGATATCGGCAATTACGACCTGCGGCTGGATCGTATCCAGTTGCTCGACGGCTTTGGGTGCGGAGTTGAAGGGAAAGACCTGATGCCCTTTTTCCCGGCAGAGCGTTACAATAACCTCCACCATTGCTGGTTCATCATCGATAATTATGATCTTCGCCATACTCGGGCGGAGAATATTTCAGAATTGAGAAAAGAAAAGCTAAATTGAGAAATTCTCACCGCCGTCGCCGAACCCCCCTGTTTTCGGTTATGTCCGTGCGCTAAGGGGCCTGGATCACCGCGCCGTTGACCATGACCCACGGAACGTTGTGCTCGAAGGCCGCGATGCTTTCGAAAACTTCCGTTTCAGAAGGGGAAATTGGTAAAGCGATCAAGTCAGCCAGGGAGCCGGCCCGAATTTTCCCGAGAGAGGTTGCTTTTCCGAGGGCCTTGGCGGCATTGACGGTGATGGTGGCGAGCGCCTCTTTTGGGGAGAGCCCCGGTTCTTTCCGCAGGAGTTCGCGCAATTCTGCTAGCAGGCTCAGGGTTGTGTTGCTCGCCAGGCTGTCGGTCCCAACGCAAATATTGAAGCCGAGCGCGCCCAGTTGCTGGAAGGCAAAGGGAGTGTGACGAAAGAAGCTGTGGCTGCGGGGGCAATGGACTATGTGAAATTTCGGCGCAGCCCGCAGGAGATCGAAATCGCCGGGGTCGAGTTCGTTGAGATGCGCGACGATCCAACGCGGCCCGATCACTTCATTGCGGATAAGGAACGAAAGCGGGGACTCTTTCACGCTATCTGCCAGGGGATGGCCGATGTTTTTCAGAAAGTCAAAAAGCGGTCCACTGGCCTCGCTGAAGGCCTGTAGTTCTTCGGCTGATTCGGCGAGATGCGTTGTGACCGGCAGGTCATTCTCTTGCGCGATTCTCGACGCTTCTGCGTAAAGTTGCGGCGAAGCCGTGTAAGGCGCATGTGGCGCCAAACCGAAGCCGCCGAGCCAATCTGGGTGCGCTTCGAACCAGCGGCGTAGATCGACCGCGATCTCCTTTACATTCACCGGTTGCCTCAAATCGATCATCTCGGCGGACCACCAGACGCGAAGCGAGGGGCGTGGGACTTGGCGCACCAGTCCGGGAAACGCCTCCAGGTTTAGCATGGAAGTGGTTCCGAAACTCTGGGCTTCCGCAAGCCCGGCCGCGATCGAGCGCACGTAATCGGCTTCGCTTAACGCCGCCTTGTGGGCATTGATCGAGCGAATCCACTCCGAGAAAGAGTCTTGCGGCGGGATTTTGCCGCGCAATGCGGTGTAATCGAGATGGCAATGCGCGTTGATCAGCCCGGGCAGCAACACCTGTTCGCCCAAATCGAGGGTCTCACCGGTATGCCGGCGTTTCACTTCTTCGAACGGCCCGACGTCCGTGATCTTTTCCGCTTCAACCACGACGGCGCCGTCACTTATCGGCGCGCCCTCTATCGGAACGACGACGCGGGATCGAATGATCATTTGCCCGCCTGAACCGCGTTGCGCGCCGCCGCCACCAGGAGATTGCACGCTTCCTGACAGAGCAGCGGGATTACCGGTTGGCCGCCGCCCGTCTGATCGTGTTTAGGTTCGAATTTCTCGGGCGGGAGCTGCGTTGAGGCGACTGTTCCTCCGGCATCGCGCGCCCAAAGAATTGTTCGCAGGCATCCGCCATCCGATCGGCAGAATCTCCCCACCAATTCGTCCGCCTCGCTGTCGCTGATTTGCGCCGCTATTCGATACATCCCCGATTGCCGCCCAAGAGTCTGCCGCAACGGTGTCGTAAGAAGGTCGCGCTTTTCAAAGGCAATAAGGGCGGCCGAACGGCCCGGGTAAAAGAAATCGAGGGCCAGGCGCAGGCTGGCCAGATCCTGCAAAATCAGGCGCCAGCCATGCCTTAAATTCGGAGCGGTCTTGAGCGGCCGATAGTTTTCGGCGTCATCAAATCGGGCCAGGATCGCGGCATCTTCTGGTTCCGCATGCAAAGCCAGATCGTCCCTCGACAGGTCGTCTCGATGCCGGAGCGAAAATTTCCCGTCATCCTGGGTTTCGATGGCGATCTGCCCAATGAACCGCAGGCCAGCAGCCAGCCAATCTCTCAGCGCGCGTTCCGGCGCGAGGGAGCTCACTTCAACGCGCGAGCAATGAGAAACGCCGCGTGTTCGAGAAAATCGCGGTCATTCTCGGTGAAGGCATCCAGCTTTTCGCTTTCCACGTCGATCAACCCCACGGTCTTCCCCGCTTCTGTGATCACCGGGACAACGATCTCGGATTGCGTGCTGCCGAAGGTTGGCAAATAACGCGGATCCTTGTGGACATCCGCGACCATGACCGATTGCTTGGCCTCGAGCGCGGCGCCGGCGAGTCCCTGCGTGATCGGAAACCGCGGATAGGCCGGCGGACATTTTCCGGTCTTGGCCACGATCACAAACTCTTCCCGGACGACCTTATAAATCGCGACGTAGCGATAATCGCACGCCGTCCGGATCATCTCCGCCATCGTGCAGAGCTGGTGCGGGTCCTTCGCCCCGGCCAAAACATAACCGCCCAGCTCCTGCAATTTTTTCCCGATCTTCCCTGTCGCGTCCATTCGTATGCGTTTGTTGAAAATTTAGGAGGCTGATTGAAGCACCTGCTTTCTATCGAACGCCCTGGCCTGTTCGATGATCACGTCAGCAAATCTGGAGTCGGTTCCTATCGCTGTCGAATAGAAGAGTGAGCGGCCTTGAAGCGGGTGGGCGGAGGGACGCGCTTCTGCCTGTTGAGGACCTGCGGCCGGACGTGCCTCCGGCTCAATCCCCAGCAGCGCCGGGATGTCCTCATAACTGTGAAGCCCGTCGGAAATGAAGAAGGGGACCACCACGACGTTTTTGCTCTTCGTCAGCTTCACCCAGTCCGAAACGAGGGGCGGCTCTTCCATATAGACATTCAGCACCTCGGCGTATCGGCCCAGCCGCCGAATTTTTTCCACCTGCTCTTTGGCCGCGACCGCACTGTTGTCATTCAGGCTCGTGCCGTGAGCCACAATCAACAGCGCCATTTCCTGCTCGGACACCCCTGGCGCGATCTCACGAGCGTGCTCCAGCAAATGGTCCGTCATGGTTTCGTGGCTGCCCACCGGGGGGCAATATTTCCAAGCCTGGCCGTTCGCCCGCTCGGTCTCCGGACCCGACAGCTCAAGCTCGCGCGGAATCACCGTCCGGGTGAAATACCCTTCGCTGATGAAATTCGGCACCACGTAGACATCGCGGATGGCCGGATCGCGAAAGAAAAAGAGGGCATCGCGCAGGCTCGGCTCTTCCTTCCAGAAACAGCAGGCGACCTCGGCAAAAATCCCACGATGGCGGATCGCCGCGGCGTGCCTGAGGGTCGGGGCGCTCGAGTCCGGGTTAACGGTCGAGCCGTGGCCGACGATCAAGAGCGCGGCGTTCTCGTTGCGGTTCATGAGAGGAAGAAACGTTCAACGTCCAACGTTCAACGTCCAACGTCGAATTTCAGAAAAAGCGCGGAGCCCCAGGTCGTTGAACGTTGGATGTTGAACGTTGGATGTTGAACGTTGGACGTTGGACGTTAATCTCTTCTCAATGCGCTACCGCACCTACAAAAACACCGACCTGCGCGTCAGCGAAGTCGGCTTCGGGCTCTGGACGATTTCGACCGGCTGGTGGGGCCAATTCACGGAAGGCGAGGCGATCGCACTCATGCACAAGGCGTTTGATCTCGGTATGACGTTGTTCGACGCCGCCGATACCTACGGCAACGGGCTCAGCGAAGAACTCATCGCCAAAGCGTTCCCGAAACAGCGCGATGAGATCACGATTGCGACCAAGGTCGGCTACGATTTCGTCACCCATGGCGAGTCGCGCGGCCGCGGGCAGCGCGAGATCCCGCAGGATTTCTCGCCGGAAGCGATCGTGCGCGCGACGGATGCCGCCCTGAAACGCCTCAAGACCGACCGGATCGATTTACTCCAGCTCCACAACATTCGGATGGAGCAGATCTCCGACGATGCCCTCTGGACTACGCTCGAAAAACTCAAAACGAGCGGCAAGGTCCGTTATTACGGCATCGCGCTCGGGCCCGCCATTGGGTGGCTTTACGAAGGCGTGAATTGCATTCGCGAGCGGGAAATCACCAGCGTCCAGCACATTTACAATTTGCTCGAGCAACATCCCGGGCGCGCCATGCAGGAGGCGGCGGTTGAAGCGGGCAAGGACACGATGTTCTTGATCCGCGTGACCCACTCATCCGGGATGCTCGAGGGAAAATACACCGCCGAAACCGTGTTCCCGCCCGGTGATCACCGCGGCCACCGTCCGCGCAGCTGGCTGCTGAACGGCGTGAAAAAAATCGAGCGCCTCCGCTTCCTGGAAAACTCCGACCGCACTCTGGGCCAGGCCGCGTTGCAATGGCTCCTGGCCGACGATCGCGTCGCCTCGACGTTGCCAAACATTTACGAAGAAGCGCAGCTCATCGAGTTCGCCAAGGCACCCGAGACTTCGCCGTTGACGGACGAGGAGATGCGAAAAATCGCCGAGCTTTACGAAGAAAACTTCGGCGTCGAGCGCGAAGAGCCGAAATACAAAGGCACGATGGAATTGGCGGAAACGGCCGCTGTCTAGCTGTAGCCGCTTCGCTGTGCGAAGCGCTAGCATCGACGGCGCCTCTCAACGTCTGCGTCGCCCACAGGGCGACGGCTACAGAATCTAGTCCCCTTCGTCTTCTTCCACTGGCTGCGCTTTTCGGACGCGGGTGTCGTCGGGTTCCGGCTGCCGTTTCTTCTTCCCGTTTTCCTGGTAAACGTCCTTCAAAATCATCCCGATCATGGGCGCGGCGGCCGATCCACCGTGGGCCTTGCTCCCCACGTCGCCTTCATAGAGAGCGGCAAAGGCATATTGCGGTTTCTCCGCGGGCACGAAGCCGGCAAACCAGGCCGCGGTGCGCTCCTTGTTTTTCGGTCCCCATTGCGCTGTGCCGGTTTTCCCGGCGACCTCCACACTCTCCAGACTTGCCTGATGAGCCGTGCCGGCAGGGGCGTTCACCGCGTTGATCATGCCGGTTCTCAATTGCGCCATCGTGTCCGCCGACGCACCCAGCGTCTTTTTCTCGCGGACCTGGAAAGCCGTCACGATCTCGTTGTCGACGGTTTGCACCTGTTGGACGAGGCGGGTCTGGTAAAGGGTTCCCCCGTTGCCCACCACCCCCATCGCTTGCGCCATTTGGAGCGGGGTGGTCTGCGTGTCGCCCTGGCCAATGGACAAATTGGCGATGTCGCCGTTGAGCAATTTCCGTCCATGCGTCGCCTTCATGTATCGATCGTCGGGCACACGGCCTTCCACTTCTCCGCGTAACGGAATGCCGCACTTCACGCCGAACCCAAGCCTTTGGGCCCATTCGAGGATCGGGTCCGCGCCCGTTTTGATTCCGACCTGGTAGAACCAGGTGTCGCACGATTCCGTCAGGGCCTCGACGAAATTCATGGGGCCGCGCTCTGTTTTCTTCCAGTTGTGAAAGGTGAGATTGCCGATCTGCATGGCCGGCACGCAGTCAAATTCGTCGTTGGATTGGACCGTCTTGCTTTCGAGGGCGGCGATTCCCACCGCGACCTTGAAAGTCGACCCAGGAGGATAAGAGGAGCGAAACGCCCGCGGTAAGAGGGGAATATCGGGGTCATCCTGCAGCGCCTTGAATTTCTCCGCCGAAATGGTCGGAGTGAATGCGTTGGGATCGTAGGTCGGCCACGACGCCATCGCGAGGATGTCGCCCGTGTTGGGATTCACGATGACGATCGCCCCGCGCTTGGCTTTCGCTTCGAGGGCTTTCTCCGCCAGCTCCTGCAAATGCAAATCGAGCGTCGTCACCACGGTGTGCCCGGGCACAGGCGGCGTCACAATCTTCTCCGACGTTTTGCGCCCGTCTTTGTCGAACGTGATTTTGTATTCTCCGTGCTTCCCGGTCAGGACCTGGTTGAAAGTCTGTTCGAGTCCCTCCCGGCCTTCAGTTTCCGGCCAGAGCACCTCGTGATTGTCGATCACTCCGTCGGGAGTTCGGCCGGTCTTGCCGCTGTAACCGACAATTTGCCCGGCGATTTTCCCATTCGGATAAACGCGCACGTAATATGGGCGCAACGTCATGCCCGCCGGTAAGCGGTCGTTGACGCTTTCGAATTCCTTCGCGGAAAGGTTTTGCGCGATCTCGATGGGAAGGATCCCGCGATTCCGATAATGCCGCTTGATGAGCTCGTCCGAGATCCTAAGGGATCGCCCGAGCAGTTTTTCGGCAGCCTGAATTTTTTCGTGCGCGAAGGCCAGCAGCTGAGGATCCGAAAAATCGAGCGGAGTCGGAAAACTGATCGCGAGATTGTAGCTGAGCCGATTTTGCGCGAGCGGCGTGCCGTTGCGGTCGGTGATAAGACCGCGAGGGGCTGGAATATCGAGAATGTAGGTGCGGGCTCGCGTCTGCGTCTCGAAGGTTGGGACAATGGTCTCCTCGAACGCATTTGGGCCAGGCGCCGGCGAAGTGCTCTCCGGTTGGGTCTGAGAGAGCGCCAGTGAAGCGAAGCCAAAAGCCAAAGCGAGGCGAACCAGAAGGGCCGCCGGATGGCAGCAACGACTCACCCGGTTCCCCGAAGGGCCACCAATTCGAACTCCTCCCCTCATAGCTTGAGAGATTCCTCGACTCCGCTCGCAATGACAAGTTCGCTGCTTAACGTTCAATGACGTTGCAGGAATCGATGGACCTCCTCCGCCAGCTTTGGTCCGATCCCTTCCGTCGCCGCGATCTGTTCCACCGTCGCTTTGCGCAGGCGATTGACCGAGCCAAACTTTCGCAGGAGCAGATTTTTGCGGTTTTGGCTCACCCCTGGGCAATCGTCGAGAATGCTTTCGCCGATGCGCTTTTTCATCAGGAGCTGGTGATACGTATTCGCGAAGCGATGGGCCTCATCGCGAATCCGTTGCAGCAACCGCAACGCGCCCGAATCCGGCGGCAGGACCAGCGGCAGCGCACGGCCGGGGCGATAGATTTCTTCGTATTCCTTCGCCAGGCCGATGATCGGAAGCTCGTGCAGACCGAGCCGCTGCAATTCGCGGCAGGCCGAGGAGAGCTGTCCCTTGCCGCCATCGACAATGATCAGGTCAGGCAGACGGACCGCGACGAATCGCTCGGGTTGACTGGTACTTTGGGCGCGTTCCAGCGCTTCTGTGGGATTCTCCTGCGAAAACTCGGCTGCGTCGGGGTTTGCATCCCGCGCTTCCAACAGGACGCGCGAATACCGGCGCCGCACGACCTCGGCCATGCTCGCGAAATCGTCCTGGCCTTCGACCGTCCGGATTCGATAACGCCGGTAGTTGTCCTTATCCGGAACGCCATTGCGGAAGCAGACCATCGAAGCGACGACGTGCGTCGTGGAGATGTTCGAGATGTCGAAGCACTCCATGACGACCGGCAGCCCTGGGAGCTGCAACGCATCGGCGAGTGTCTGGACATCGCTCACTGGGTCGATCGAACTGGGCAGACTGTGGCGCGTGAATCGGCGGATCGGTTTCGTCGTCCGCCGCAAGTCCTCGAGCATGTTCCGGAGCTCCGCGGCCTTTTCGAAATCGAGTTTCTCCGCGGCTTTCTCCATTTCCTCTTCGACCGCCGTGATCATTTCGCGGGAGTGCCCTTCAAGGAAATCACAGGCCTGGGCAACTCGCTCGCGATAAAGTTCCGCGGTGATATCGCTCAGGCGCGTCGGGACCTGATACGTCGCGGATTTCAACTCGCGTTCCGTCGGTGAGCCGCGTCCGAAAGTCAGCACGCCGAATTTTTTGCGCATGAAATTCAACGTCTGTCGCAGCGCTCCGGCGTGCGCATAGGGGCCGAAGTAGCGCGCCCCGTCATCCTTCTTGAAACGGGCCAGGCGGAACCGCGGCCATTCCTCGGTGGGATCGACTTTGACGACGAGAAAACGTTTGTCGTCGCGGAACGAGATATTGTAACGGGGCCGGTATTCCTTGATCAGCTTGCCTTCCAGGAGAAGCGATTCGGGCTCGCTCTGGACGGTGTGGGTTTCGAAATCCCAGACGGCGTCGAGGAGGGCCCGCGTCTTGATGTCGGCTTGCGCGATCTTTGAGGGCATGAAATAGGAGCCGACCCGTTTCCGGAGATCGCGCGCTTTGCCGACGTAGATGACGCGATTAAACCGATCGCGCATCAGGTACACACCGGGCTTGTGCGGCACCTCGTGCACCTTCTTGGTCAGGTCTGGTTTTTCGTCCTTCGGCACGGCAGGTAAGTGTGCCGGGATTCGAGGAGAGCTTCAAGGAGCGGCGGTTTGAAACCGCCGTTTGTCCACCACCAGACGTTCGTCGGCGGTTTCAAACCGCCGCTCCTTGAGGCTTGTCCTGCTTTCCTCCACTGTGCCACATGTTCGATGTCGCGATCGTCGGCGGCGGGCCGGCTGGCTCCAGCTGCGCGGCGTTTTGCGCAGCAGCAGGGCTGCGAACCGCCGTCTTCGACCGCGAGAAATTTCCGCGGGAAAAAGTTTGTGGCGATTGTGTGAATCCGGCGTGCTGGCCAATCCTGCGCCGGCTCAACGTCGCTGAGCGGATTCGAACTTTGCCGCACGGGAAGCTGGCGCGGGTGGATTTCATAGGAACCAGCGGCCGGCGCGTCAGTATTCCGCTGCCCACGGACGAGAACGCGGAGATCGCGATCAAACGCAGTCTTCTCGATCATCTGTTGCTCGAGCGTGCGCGCGAGCTGGGCACGACGGTTTTTGAATCGACGACCGTTACAACGCTGACGCCGCCCGATCCGCGGGCCGAGTATTGGCAAATCTCAGCGGGCGAGCAGCCCATTAAGGCCCGCACCCTTGTCGCCGCCGACGGCCGAAATTCGACCGTGGCGCGTCTCTGCGGATTGCTCCCGAAGCCGGCAAAGGAACGCGTCGCTCTCCAGACGCATCTGCCGTTGCCACCGGATTTCGGCGACCGCGTCGTCCTGGAGTTTCGGCCCGAAGGTTACTCCGGTCAGGCGCCGGTGGGGGAAGGCCAGCTGAATCTCTGTCTGGTCAGTATTCCGAAACAGATCGCATCGTTACGCGCTTGGGCGGAAGAGCGCTTTGGCATCTCGGCAAAGCACGCCTGGCGAACGATCACGCCGTTGACGCGCGAACCGATTTCGCCCGCGCAGCCATCCTTGTTCTTTGTCGGAGATGCCGCGCGCGTTGTTGAACCGTTCACGGGCGAGGGAATTTATTACGCGCTCGCCTCTGGGGAGCTCGCGGCGAAGGCGATCGCTTTGCAAGCCCAGGGCGGGAACGCGGCCGACGTCGCGACGGCGTATTCCGCCGCGCATGCCCAGCTCTATCGGGGCCGGCTTTGGGTTAATCAGCTGGCACGAGCCGCCGTGTTATCGCCGCGAGTTGCGTCCGGATTTCTTTTTTTGGTCCGTTTTCAACCTTGGGCGTTGCGCCTTTTGACCGCGAAGATCGTCCGGCCGGCATCAAGGAGCGGCGGTTTGAAACCGCCGTTTTAGTTGATCGGCGGTTACGAATCGACGCGCTGCTGGCAGGCGCGAACGGTGTTGGCCATCAACATCGCGATCGTCATCGGGCCGACACCACCTGGAACGGGTGTGATCGCTGAAGCTTTCTCTGCCACTTCGGCAAAAGCGACGTCGCCGACGAGCCGATAACCGCGCTCCGTCGTCGCGTCGTCCACGCGATTAATTCCCACGTCGATCACGGCGGCGCCGTCCCGGACATGTTCCGCCCGAACAAATTCGGGCTGGCCAATGGCGGCAATCAGGATATCGGCCGAGCGCGTGATGTTGGCCAGCCGTTTGCTGCGCGAATGGACAACGGTCACAGTTGCGTCGCCGCCCTGGCCTTTCCGCATCAGCAATAGCGCCAAAGGTTTTCCGACGATCATGCTGCGCCCCAGAACGACCACGTGCGCGCCCGCAATTTCGATTCCACTCTCGATCAAGAGACGTTGGCAACCCAAGGGCGTGCACGGAACAAACCCCGTGTCATCTCCCAGCGCGAGCTTGGCGACATTGATGGGATGAAATCCATCGACGTCCTTGGTGGGATCAAGCGCCCGCACGATGGCGGCTTCGTCGATCTGCCTCGGCGGCGGCGATTGAACCAGAATGCCGTGAATTGCCGCATCGCGGTTCAACTCTTCCACCCGGGCGAGCAATTGCTCCTGCGTCGTGTCCGCGGGCAATTCGAGCTTCACGGAGTGGAGTCCCAGATCGCGGCACATCTTGTCTTTCGACCGGACATAGGCGCGAGACGCAGGGTCATCGCCCACCAGCACCACCGCCAGGCCGGGCGTCACCCCGCGCTTTTTTAACGCTCCGATTTCGTCCCGCAGCTCCGCATAAACTTTTTCGGCCACCGCGCGGCCTTGAATGAGTCGTGACATAAAGCGAGAATTCTACCGAAGACTCATTCCTGTTCCACCAGGCTCATCATGGCCTTTTGCAAACGGAGCCGCTCCGCCTCAAACTGCGCCGGGTCGGCCAGGGGAGCGACCTGGATGGGCGCGCCGAAGATAGCCCGCAGTTTCGCGAACGGCCGCGGCACCACGAATCGGTCCCAGCTCTTCAGCCGCCAGGAACTCGAATATTCCATGTGGATCGGGACGATGGATGCGCCGCTCTTCTGGGCGAGAAAAACGACACCCTGGCTGGCCTCATAGACCGGTCCGCGCGGACCGTCCGGGGTTAACAAGACATTGCTTCCGGCGGCAAGGGTATCGACCAGCTGGCGCAACGCGAGCATGCCCTTGCGTGAGCTGGAGCCGCGGATGGTGCCATAGCCGGAGCGCTCAATAAAACTCGCAATCAGATCCCCGTCCCGGCTTGCGCTAATCAGGCCGAAGCTTTGGCGGGTCGGAAAGGAGGGATCAAATACCCGCGGCAGCATCAGGAGGCGGTTATGCCAAATGGCGAAGATGACCGGGTGGTTTCGGACGAATTCCATCACGTTGTGTGGATCCTCTACCTGCAAACGAAGAGTGCGCGCCCAGAGACGATATAACCCGAAGCCGAACGTGAGTAACGTCCGGGCGCTCCAGCTATCGAGCTTCACTTTGATGGAGGAGGCGTGCTGTCGTCACGCCAGCGATAGGCAGCCGGGTTGGGCAAACCGAGTTGATCCAGGATCCTCCAGACCACCGTATCGGCGACAGCCTCGACCGAACTGGGCCGGCTGTAGAACGATGGAATGGCCGGCAAAAGAATGGCGCCCGCTTCGAGAAGCGTCACCACATTGCGGGCGTGGACGAGGCTCCAGGGCGTTTCGCGCGGCACGAGAATCAGTTTCCGGCGCTCTTTCAGGAAAACATCCGCGGCCCGCAACAGGGCGGTGTCACTGCAACCGGACGCAACGCGGCCGAGTGTCGCCATCGAGCACGGGACGATCACCATGGCATCGAAACGCGCCGAGCCACTGACGAAGGGGACGTTCAGATCGTTCTCGCCGTGCTCCGATACGCCTTTTGGAATGACGAGACGTTCGACCTCCTGGGCCGCGACCTGTTTCGCATGACCGCTCATGACGAGGTGGACTTCGTTCGCGGCGCAATCGACCTGGGAAAGCAGTCGCTGCAGATAAATCGTGCCGCTGGCCCCGGTGGCGGCAATGACCAATTTCATGCGCCTAACCAATCACAGTCGGATGGGAAACACTAGTGCGGGAAGAACGGCCTGAGGGCAGGCCGTCTCCACGGGAGAAGCCGAGCCGGCCGATGGAGCCGGCCTGCCCTCAGGCCGGTGGGGGTAACCTCGCCATTAGGGTTTGAAATTCGCAGCAAGCACGGGCAAGTAATTGGCGCCATGGTCAAAAAGCTTCTCCACACTCGTTACCGCGTTACCGACCTGGAAAAAACGGTTTCATTTTACAAGGACGTTCTCGGTTTGGAAGAAACGCGCCGGCACACTTCCGGCCGCGGCTCGCAACTGGTCTTCTTCAAAGCGCCCGGCAGCGAGGAGGAAATCGAGATCTGCAAATTCGACGGAAGCGGGCCGGTAATCGTCGGCCCTGATCTGACTCATCTCGCCTTTGAAGTGGACGACATCGAGCAGTTCGCCCGCGAATCGGCCAGGAAGGGTTATCCGCTTTCAGATGGGCCCCACCCCAATGGGAAGAATGGCGCGATTGCGTTTATCGACGCTCCGGAAGGCTACGAAATCGAGCTAATTCAGCGCGGGACCGGCGACTGAACGGATCATCCAACTGCTTGCGCGAGCAAAAGTATTGCTTCTAAATTGCTGCCCATGAGACGCCGAAGGGAAACAACCGCATTTCTTTGCACGATTGTCCTCGCGCTTCTTTGCGTCGCGGCGAAGCCGAAATCAAAGCAGACCTTCAAAGCCGTCCGCCCGATGGACGTGCCGGATGGAATTTCGGAAGTCCGGAAAGCCGAGCCGGTGGCGCCGCCGCCGGGTTCGGTCTCGAAAATCGCGCCGTCCACGCGGGCTGCCAGCGTGATGGTGATCGATGCCCGATCCGGAGAAATCTTCTATGAGAAGAACGCCGACGCGCCCCGCGCCGCCGCCAGCACCCAAAAACTGCTGACGGCTTTGATTGTCGCGGAACGCGGCTTTCTCGATCGGCAGGTGACAGTGGAGCATGTAGACACGCTAGCCGAGCCGGTGAGGCTCAACATAAAGCCGGGGGAAACCTATCAACGGATCGATCTATTGCGCGCCCTGCTCGTGAAGAGCCCGAATGACGTGGCCCGTTGCCTGGCCCGCGATTCAGCGGGAAGCGTGGAAGCTTTCGCCGACCTGATGAACCAGAAGGCCCGCGAGCTCGGCGCGACCCACTCCCATTTTGTAAACCCGAACGGTCTCCCCGTGCCCGGCCAGTATTCTTCCGCGCGCGACCTTTCGATTATCGCGAAGGCCGCCTACGCCAATAGCACCATTCGTTCGATCGTCTGTCTGCCGAACCTGGTCTTCCGCTATTCGAACGGCCGCCTTAGAGAATTGGAGAATACCAACAAGGTGTTAAAACGGCTTGCCTATTGCAACGGGATGAAGACTGGTTACACCGAAGCCGCCGGGCATTGCCTGATCGCCAGCGGCGCGCGGCCGGGGCGGGACATTATTGTGGTCGTCCTTGGGGACAGCAAATCGGGCGTCTGGCAGGACGCGTCCGCGCTGCTTTCCTGGGGCCTCTGGATGTGACGCGGGTCGGGTTTGATTAGAGACCGCCCGCAGCGTTCGCGCGGAGCAACGGTGACGGGACCACCGCCGGATTTTTGATCGGGTCGAGCGGCCCTGTCGCAATGGCATCTTCGGGTCCTTCCGCCGGAGGAGCGGGCTCGGTGGTGTCGGTCGACGCCAGGCGGGTGGCGTTCATCTCGCGGAGCGTGGTGCGTTTCGCGGTCGTGGTAGTGGTCTCGCAAGCGGCAAGGAGAGTGACGGCGAGCAAACCGGCAGTAATTTTCGTGATCATTTTGATTTGAACTCTGTAGTGCTTAGGCGGGAATCTCCCGACGGTCTTTATAATTACTATATTTCCGGCCGATTTGGCAAGAATCTTTTTTGCGAGCCGCGACGCATTTTTGCGAAACCGGATTTCTCCTAGGTAAACCGGCCCAAAATCGGCCCCAGTTTGGCCTTGGTCGCCGCCGGCCAGAGCTTCCGATCCGTGACCAGGGCGGTGTCCAGGGCCCGATGTTCAGGCCAGTTTGGCTCGGTGGGGATCCGGGGGATGGCTGCGACCAGGATCTTTTTAGCGGTTTCAGCATTCGCGATCAAATGCTCGAAGACGGTCTGGGCGGAAACCGGCTCTTCTTCGACCTTCCAGCAGTCGTAATCGGTAATCATAGCCAGGGTTGCGAGAGCGATCTCCGCTTCGCGCGCCAGCTTGGCTTCGGGGACATTGGTCATCCCGATTACGTCGAAGCCGTTGCGTCGATTCAGCTCGGATTCGGCTCGAGTCGAGAAGGCGGGCCCGTCCATGTTCACGTAGGTCCCGCCGTTATGAACATTGACCCCCAGGGTTCGCGCCGATTCCGCCAGAATGTTGCGCAAGTCCGTCGAGATCGGGTCGGCAAAGCCGATGTGGGCCGCGATCCCGTCGCCGAAGAATGTGTGGATGGCGCGCTGACTCGTACGATCGAAAAACTGCGAGGGCAGCAGGATGTCGCGCGGCGCGTATTTCTCCTGCAAGCTGCCGACTGCGGTGACGCAAATAATCCAGCGGACATTCAGCGAGCGAAGGGCATAAATGTTCGCCCGGTGATTCAGTTCGTGGGGCAGGAGGCGATGTCCGCGTCCATGGCGCGGAAGGAAGTAAACCTGGCGGCCCTGCAGTTGCCCGCCGATCAAGGCATCGGACGGATCGCCAAACGGCGTGGAAACTCGGAGCTCGGTCGGGTTTTCGACGCCCTCCATTTGGTAGAGGCCGCTCCCGCCGATGATGCCAATAGCCGCCGTGTCTTCGCTCATTGCGCGCGATTAAAATGGAATGGGTGAGGAGAGCGCAAGCTTACAGCGTCCCAATCTGGGCCCCGCCGCCCGATTCTGTTCGCGAACCGCTTCGGGTTCGGTTCAAATAGCATTCGTATGAAGCTTCGCTACCTCCTGACTCTCATTGCCATCGTTTTGGTCCTCGCCTCCTGTTCTTCTCCGGAGCCTACGTCCACCGCGAGCCGATCGTCAGCTGCCGCGGAAACAGACCATTATGCCTCGCCGCCGCGTGATCGGCCCGGGTTGGGAACGAAATGGGGTGAAACCCGCGATTCGCGGGTCACGGCTACGACGTTCCTCCGGGCGAGCCCGCAGCCCCTCGCCACGGCGGCAATCTACTACAACAACGCGGCTGGAATCCAGGCGATGGCTGGAGCCGCCAACGCCCGGAGGCAATGGCCGTTGCTTCGAGCGCCTGCCGGAAATCTCGTGTCCGTTGGGTTGCGCGACCAAAGCGGGAGCTTTTTGCCCGGCCTCGTTGTCGGCGATCGCTGGTTCGTGGTGGGCGAGGAAGGACGCCGCTACTCCATCGTCGTTCGCAATCGGAGCGACTTGCGCCTGGAAGTAGTCCTTTCGGTGGACGGGCTCGATGTCATGGACGGCAGGACGGCTTCATTCCGAAAACGCGGCTACCTCATTGAACCGCATCGGCAACTGGTGGTGGAAGGTTTTCGGCAAAGCACGGACGCCGTGGCCGCGTTTCGATTCGGCCCGGTTCGCGAATCCTACGCCAACCAGAAGTATGGCGACACGCGTAACGTGGGCGTGATCGGAATCGCGCTTTTCCACGAGCGCGGCACCAATCCGCTGATTGATCGGGATGCCCAACGGCGGCTCAAGGCGGACCCGTTCCCGGGACGTTTCGCCACGCCTCCTTGACGCCGAGCCGGCCATGGCGCGCCGGCGGCTCCTGTGCCATTCTTCTCCCCCGCTCATGCCGAAATTCTTCATCAAAACCTACGGCTGCCAGATGAATGAGCGCGACTCGGAACAGGTCGCCCATTCTCTGCTGGCGCGGGGTTACGAACGCGCCGCCCAGGAAACGGATGCGGACGTGGTCTTGCTCAACACCTGCAGTGTGCGGGACATGGCCGAGCAAAAGGCGCTCGGGAAGATGGGAATGCTGGGGCAAATCGCCCGGCGCCGGCCGGAAGTGGTCTTTGGCTTCCTGGGTTGCATGGCGCAGGCGCGGGGAAACAGGCTTTTCGCCGAAGTTCCGCATCTGGATCTCGTCGTGGGAACCCAAAAATTTCATCGGGTCGCGGATTACATCGACGAGCTCGTGGAGAAAAAGCGGACCCGGCAAATGGACGACGTTCGCTTTTCGATTTGTGACACAGAAGAAGAGGCCGGTTCCGCGGAGACTATTCGCGATCACGAAGTCAAAGACCGGCAGGCGACCGCCTTCGTTTCGATCATGCAGGGCTGCAATATGCATTGCACTTTTTGCATTGTGCCCCAAACCCGCGGCGCTGAGCGAAGCCGTTCCATCGCCGAAATTGTGCGCGAGGCGCGCGATCTCGTCGCCCGGGGGGTGAAGGAGATCACTCTTCTGGGACAAATCGTGAACCTGTATGGCCGGCGCGAGTTTGCCTCCGTCGACGGCAAAAGCCCGTTCGTGCAGTTGTTGGAAGCGGTTCATGAGATCGACGGCCTGGAGCGCCTCCGCTTTACTTCGCCGCATCCGATTGGATTTCGCGACGACCTGCTCCGGGCTCTCGCCGAATTGCCGAAACTCGCGGAGCACGTTCACCTCCCGCTGCAATCCGGGTCGAACCGGATTTTGAAGGCGATGCATCGCCCTTACACGGCCGAAAAATATCGATCGCTGGTCGAGCGAATTCGCCGGACGCGCGACGAGATTGCGATTACCACCGACGTGATTGTCGGGTTTCCCCACGAAGACGAAGACGATTACCAGCGGACCCGAGACCTGGTTGAAGAAATTCAGTTCGATAACGCCTTCGTCTTTCGCTACTCGACTCGTCAGGACACTCCGGCCGCGGCGATGGAGCAGGTCGAGGAACGCGTGAAAGAGGAACGCAACCGGGACCTGCTGAGCGTGGTCGATGCTTCCGCCCATCGCGCCAACGAACGTCTTGTTGGCCGCGATCTCGAAATTCTCTGTGAGGGACCAAGCCGGACGAATGCCGCCCGGCTCATGGGCCGGACGCGCACGAACAAGATCGTCGTCTTCGAGGGAAAGCCGGACCTGGCCGGTCAGATCTTCGACATCCATGTCGCCCAGGCGAATGGATTCAGCTTGTATGGAACGCCGGTCATGCAACCGTCTCCGGATTTCGCATGATTTATCATCTGTCGCTCCAAACCGCTGGATTTATCGCGGGTGTTTTCTTGCTGCTCCTCGGTCTTGGCGGCCTGATCAAACCCGCTTCAGCCCAGGCTGTTGCCCGTAGTTTGCCGCGGTCTCGAGTGGCTGGTTTTGCACTCTTAACTCTGGCCTTTTTCTGGAGCTTTTGGCTGTTGGCGACGATGGAGATGGGAGAATTCAGCAGCTTTCGAAAGCCGCTGTTGGTGATTCTCCCGATCGGGTTCCTCCTCGTGCTGCGGTTCGTGGATGAATTTCTCGCCGCGCGAGCGCTTGGCATTCTCTTTCTGCTCTCCGCGGAACCGCTCCTGGATGCCGCCTTTTTCCGCGGCGAAACCAGCCGGCTCCTGGTGACGGTCTTCGCCTACCTCTTGATTGTGATTGGACTAATCTGGGTCACGATGCCGTATCTTTTGCGGGACCAGATTAATTGGAGCGCCCGCACCATGGGGCGCTGGCGGCTCACGCATGGCGTTGCTCTCCTTTACGGCGCCGCCATCCTGGCCTGCGCTGTGACGCGCTATTGATCGGGCGCGGCGGCGGTATCCGCCCACCGTTGCGATGAACCGGATTCTCGTTCTCCGCGGGGGCGCGATTGGGGATTTTGTCCTGACGCTGCCGGCGCTCAAGCTTCTCCGCGATCGGTTCCCGAAGGTGCACCTGGAAATCCTCGGCTACCCACGGATTGCGGCGCTCGCCGAAAAGCGTTTTTACGCGGACGCGATTCGCCCCATCGAGTCTGCCTCGCTCGCGAAATTTTTCGCAAAGGATGCGGAGCTCCCTCCGGAGACGGTCAGCTACTTCCGCGGGTTCGACTTGATCGTGACTTATCTCCACGATCCAGACGGAATCCTGAAAGACAATTTGAAGCGATGCGGGACGGCAAAGCTTTTGGTGGGTCCCTCGAAGCTGGACAACAGCGCGCACGCGGCAATTCAGCTGGCCCGGCCGCTCGAAGCGCTCGATCTGCATTTGGAAGATTCGGCCGCCCATATTTATCCGAGTGCCGAGGACCGCGGTCTGGCGAGGCGTTATCTGGGAGAGAAGTCGACGCCAACCATCGCGCTGCATCCCAGCAGTGGAAGCGAAACAAAGAACTGGGCGGTCGAGAACTGGATTGAGCTTGGCGGCCTGCTTTTGTCAGCCGGTTACGAGCTCCTGGTTATCGCAGGTGAAGCTGACAAGAAGCGGGTGAGAGTCCTGGAATCGGCGTGGATTGGGAAACCAGTGCGATTTGTGAAGCACCAGGCGCTTCCGCAGTTGGCCGCGCTGTTCGAAGGCGGTTTCTTTGTCGGGCATGACAGCGGGATCTCGCACATCGCCGCAGCCGCCGGAGCGAGGTGCGTTCTCCTCTTCGGGTGGACTGATCCCGCGATCTGGGCGCCCACGAACAAAGACGTGACCGTGCTTCGGGCGCTGGATGGGAAAATGGAAAATCTCGGTCTCGATACGGTCGCCGCTGCCGTGCGGGCCGCGTGGCAATCAGGCTAGGATACGCCGTTGTCCGCTTCGCATACCGAAGCGGCTCCAACAGACGACTCGCTCGCCGCCTTACGAGCTGATGCGCATCGGCATCAGGACGTAGAGGAAGGGCGTCTGGATTTTCAGCACGCCCGGGCTCATTTCGTCGATGAGGTCGAGGAAGACTTCGTCTTCGGTCAGGGCGCGCAACGGCGCCATGAAAAATTCCGGGTTAAACGCAATCGAGAAATCGCGCCCCTTATAGACAACCGCCAGGGACTCCTTCGCCTCTCCGACTTCCGGCGTGTTCGCGGTGATGTCGATATTGTTCTTGGTGAAATTCAGCTTAATCGAATTCGACTTGTCACTCGCGAGCAGGGAAACCCGGCGGAGCGAATTCAAAAATGTCTCTCGTTCGAGGGTGACGCGCTCCTTCGTCTCGGTGGGAATCACCTGCTTGTAGTTTGGATAATTTCCTTCGATCAATTTCGAAACCAAAAGCGTGTTGTTGAGGTCGAACGCGATCTGGCCACTCCCCACGCTCACCTTCACTTCGCCGTCATCGGTCAAAAGCCGGGACAATTCCGTGACCGCCTTCGTCGGGACAATGATATCCGCCTCATGGCTGCGCGGGAATTCCAGCTCAATGTCGACCATGGCCAGCCGCCGCCCATCGGTGGCGACGAGGGTAAGTTTGTTCTCCTTCAGGCTGAACAAAAGACCATTGAGAACGTAACGCGTCTCATCCGTGGAAATGGCGTACGAGGTTTTGCGCAGACCATCGCGCAAATCCTTCTGCCGGATCGTAATTACCTTCGCGCTGTCGAATTTCGGGAGGGGCGGAAACTCTTCTTCGGGCAGGCCGAGAATCTTGAAATAACTTTGCCCGCTACGGATGGAAGCGGCGTTTTTTCCGTCGACTTCGATCTGGACTTCGCTCGAGGGCAATTCGCGGATGATGGTGAACAGACGGCGGGCCGGCAAAGTCGTGGCGCCTTCCTTCTCCACGTTCGCCTCGAAGCCTCCGCGCACGCCCACGTCGAGGTCGGTCGTCGTCAAATGGACCTCACTTCCTTTGGCCTGGAGGAGGACGTTGGAGAGAATCGGAAGAGTGGTGCGGGTGCTGACGACGTTCTGCACCTGCTGCAAACCTTCGAGCAATTTTTCTTTGGTGGCGCTGAATTTCATGAAGGAGCGGAAAGCTAAGATGTAAGGCTTACGATTTTATTCGGCAACCGCAAACTCCTTTCCTTCGCGCGTGAGAATTCCGCGTCCTCCTCAGCGCTGGAGGGCGCTGTCGATGAATGAGATGGTTTGGCGAATGTTGTCCTGCTCCTGCATCCGCCGCTTCACCAGTTTGCAGGCGTGCAGAACGGTCCCGTGATCGCGTCCGCCAAACGCATCACCGATTTCGTTGAGCGATGCCTTGGTCAGTTCGCGGGCGAGATACATCGCGATCTGGCGGGGAAAAGCGATATTGGCCGGGCGCCGCTTGCTCGTCATGTCGGCAAGGCGCACGTCGAAATGTTCCGCCACCCGCCGTTGGATTTGCTCAATGGTCACGGCGTGCCGGGCTTCCTCCTGGAGGATATCCTTGAGCAGATGCTCGACCACGTCGTTGGTCAACGCTTTGCCGCTGAGGGAAGCGAACGAGGCGACGCGCATGAGCGCGCCTTCCAGCCGGCGCACATTCGTGCGGATGCGATTGGCCAGGAACTCGTAAACTTCATCGCGCAGTTTGATCTGCAGCGTGTGCGCCTTTTTTCGGAGAATGGCCATGCGCGTCTCCACATCCGGCGGCTGCAATTCCGCGGTCAATCCCCACTCGAAACGGGAAACAAGGCGATGCTCGAGGTTCGCGATCTCGGAGGGCGGCCGGTCGCTGGAAAGGACGATCTGCTTATGGCCGTCAAAAAGCGTGTTGAACGTGTGGAAGAATTCCTCCTGCGAACGTTCCTTCCCGCCGAGAAACTGAATGTCGTCGATCAAAAGCAAATCGGCCTGGCGATAACGCTTCCGGAATTTGACCAGGTTGTTGTGCTGGATCGCGTCGATGAATTCATTGATGAATACCTCGCTGGAAAGGTACATCACCTTCGCGCCCTTTTTGTTCATCCCGACGTACTGGCCGATCGCCTGCATCAGGTGCGTCTTGCCAAGTCCCACGCCACCGTAAATGAAAAGCGGGTTGTAGGTGCGCGCCGGAGTTTTGGCGACCGCCAGGCTCGCGGCGTGTGCAATTTCGTTGTTCGGGCCGACCACGAACGATTCGAAGTTGTTGCGCGGATTCAGGCCGAGCGGACTGCTGGATTGTTTGGCGTCGCGGCCCGTGTCGCTGGCAAATTCCTTGGCCGAAATTTCCGCGACCTCGGCATCTTCCTTTTTGGTCGATCCGTCAGCGCCGGTAGAGAAGTTCACGACGCGCGGTGCGCCGAACGCGGTTACAATTGCGGCCTGCAAGGCGGCCATGTGATTACTCTCGATCCAGAATTGGTAAATATTGTTTGGAACCCGAAATGTCAGCGTCTCATCGGTCGCGTCGACGAGTTTTACGGCGGAAAACCAGCGCTTAAAAGTGTCCGGGCTGACCTGCGGCTTGAGAGCAACCGACAGTTTCTGCCATAGCTGAGAATGCTTCTCGTCCATGCCGACTTGTTAACAGGGTTAAACAACCGGCTTCGCGCCGGGCGAAAGCGAATGTTGCAGGGTAATAAATGATTTCATCGCGGCGTTTCCCTGGGGCATGTCACCGTTCTGCCACGAAGGATTCTGCGTTGAAATTGCGAAATACGAGGGAAAAATTGGTTGCGAACCGGTATGTGACATCTGCGTGACGAAGGAAGAGGACTGGTTCGGCGATGCTTCGGATACTCTGGCGGGTGTTATACTCATTCTAGCTCCTAATAATGGTCAAAAACTGTTCACATCTTATTAACACCAGCACTCTTTGCTCCCTGCCAGCGGCTTGAGATTAGAAACCGCTCTCAGATGCGACAAGAAAAAACCTGAACTTTATTTTTGGCGGCCAATCAAAAAAATCTTGACGAAAAATCCCACTTCGAAGAAGGCGGCGCTAACCATTCGGGCGCGCGAGCGAAGTTGACCCAATCGTCCCGTTCGCGCAACGTTGCTCCCGGATTCGCCTTCTTTCCTCGAGGCGGCGCCGTTGCAATGCCTTCGTCCTTTTTCCGGAAAATCACGAACCGAGCGAACCTCTGTCGCTGTCTGGCCGTCGCGCTGGTCGTCACGGCCGTTTCCGCGCGGGCGGCGGAAGACATCCCGCCACCTTTCGGATTCCATTGGAAGGATTCGATGACGAAGCTCGAGCAGGTGCTGATGGCGGCGAAAGCGAAAATCGTCACGCGCGAGCGCAAGGAGAAGCGGGACGTCTGGACGGTTGAGGGCCTGGTCCAGCCGGGGCTGAAGCGGACGCTCTTCACTTTCCGGGACGGCTTTCTCGTGGAAGTGGAATTACAATACGAATACCCGGAATGGACGATCGAGCACTACAACGATCGAATGGGCGAAATCCGGCGATATTTCGACGCGAAATTCGGGACGGGGAAGCTGGTTTCCCGCTCGCGCGACACCGATTCCGATGTGATCCAGACCCTGGTGGGATATCAATGGATCGTGGGCGGAACGATGCTGGAGCTCTTTTATTTTTCCGCGCAACGCGACCAGATGGTTTTCCGCAGCATCACGGTCACTTACAAGGCGATTTAGCCGCCGTCGGGAAGCTAGATATTCCGCTGCGTCTCTTTCTGGAGCCGCTTGAGCCTGCTCGAGAGGCTCGCTTTCGCCGCCGAACTCATCCGGTCGATGAACAGGATCCCGTTAAGATGATCCGCCTCGTGCTGGAGAGCGCGGGAGAGCAGGCCGGAGGCGTCGATCCGAATCTTCTCGCCCTCCAGCGTTTCCGCTTCGAGCTCGACCGAAAGCGCGCGCTCAATCTCAGCGGTGATCTCGGGAAAGCTAAGGCAGCCTTCGGTCCCCGAATCTTTCTCTTCGCTCAAACGCAGGACTGGATTCAGCAGAACGAGCGGCATCGCCGTCGTCAGATCATCCACGACCGCGCCGTTCAGCGTCATTGTGCTCGGCCGATCCTCGATCTGCGAAACGTCGAGAACCGTCAATTGCAGCGCCTGGCCCACTTGCTGGGCCGCGAGACCCACCCCATTGGCGAGGTGCATCGTCTCGAGCATGTCCTCCGCGAGCGTCCGAATCCGATCGTCTACGGATTCGATTCGTTTCCCTTTCACCCGCAGGATCGGGTCGCCATATTTCTTGATTTCCAATCTCATTTCTCACCGCGGGTGAAAGCCGGCAGGTTTTTTACTCCGGCAAGCTTCAAGGCATCCATGACCTTGATGATCGTGCCGAACGATGCCTTTTTGTCGGCCTGCAGCGCGAGCGCGGCTCTACGCGTGGCCGGTAAACTGCGCACAGCAGCCTCGAGCTGGTCTGCCTCGATCACCTGTCCGTCCAGCCGAATTTCATCGGTCTCATTCACGCTGACGATGGCGTGGTCCAGTTCGGTGGAGGTCTTGGTCGAGGTCTTCGAATCGGGGAGATTGATCTGAACCTCAGGCTGGTCCTTTTTGAATGTCGTCGAAACGACAAAGAAGATCAGCAAAATCGTCAGGATATCGACCAGGGAGACGATGATGATGGAAGGCGCCCGCCTTTTTCGGACTGCGATCTTCATGCCGGGACAATCGCTTCCGGGCTCACGCGACAGGCGCCCGGGCCGGCGACGGCGCGGTCGATCTCGAGGGTGGCGGCATTTCTTCCCGCGGAACGCGGCCGTAATAGATTTTCGCGATGAGATCGGAGACGAGCGATTCCATTTCCACCGACATCACTTCCACTTTTTTCGAGAAGTAACTGAACCCGATGAGCGCGGGGACGGCGATCGACAAACCGAAGATCGTGCAGTTGAGGGCCTCGGAAATTCCAAGAGCCACGGCCTTGGTATCGGACGCGCCGGTGCTCAGACCCAGACCCGAGAAAACATGGACCAGGCCTGAGACGGTGCCGATCAGGCCGATGAGCGGCGCGATGCCCGTAACTACTTCCAGCACAATCAATCCCCGCTCGAGTCGCACGAGCTCGCGCCGGGCCCGCGTTTGCACCGATTCGATATTTTCCGAACGCGGCCAGCGGAGATGCTGCAACGCCGTGCGAACAACACCGGCCAGGGAAGAATTGTCGTCATTCACAATGCGCAGGAGCCGTTCGGGGCTGCCTCCTGGCACCAGCCGTTCGATTTCGCTTTCGATCACCAAAGGCAGCACTTTTTTTTCCCGCAGGGTAAGGGCGGCGAGGACGACGGTGGCAACCATGACGATCGAGCACAGCAGAAGCGGCCACATAAAAGGGCCCCCCTTGCCGAAAAAGCTCAGCATGGTGTGAAGTGTGTCGATCATTTAGAAATGCGAATCCGTGCAATCATTAGTTTGCGTATAAGATAAACGTCAACTCCTCCTGCAAACCTTCCGGCGGAAGGGTGCTGGCAACGTCCTCCGGGATCGGTGGCAACTTTAGCTCCTGGACCGACTGAAGGCAGACGCTGGCGAACGCTTCGTTGGCGGTGTTCTCCGCCACTCTCAGATTGATCACGCGACCCGATCGGTCAATCGAGAAGGTTAATTTCGTCGTGCCGATGCTGATCAGATCGCGTTTCTGGGACGTGTGCTGATACCAGCGCGCGCCCACGGCATCATACATTTGTTTTTGGTAGCGGCCGAGCGGCGTCCCGACCGTGTTGAGTGCGGAAGGGCCTCGATTTGAAATGCTTCCCGCCATCCGATTTTCCTGCCTTTCGGGGCGGTAAGTGGAAGCAGGGTTATTCGGTTTCGGACGCGGGGCTGGAGGCGCGGTCGAGGCGGAAGGCTCTGGCGGAGGAGAAGGCTCCGTTTCCTCGGGAGTGTTCAAAGGAGGGGGCGGTGTCGTCCGGAGCATCGCGAGTTGGTCCGGCTCCGGCGTCGTGGCGGAGGGCGGGCTCGGCGACGATTTTGGCGGCTCGGATGGTTTCGTTTCCGGAGTTCGGGCAGGTGACGGCTTCGACTCCGGCGGCGGCGCCTGTTGGACCGGAGGCTGCGGCTGCGATCCGAGGGTCGGGAGCGAATAGTCGTGCGTGTCGAGATTCAGATCAGGACGGTCTTTTCCGTCCTGGCTGGGCAAAGGAAGGTCTCCGCTCGGAGGAAGGTTGCTCGCGGCCAGCGAATTCGCGTTTGATTGAAACGTCTGATCCTTTGGCTTTTCCTTCGATTCCTTGTCAGCCTCGGTCTCGACAAAGGCCGGATTCTTCGGAACGGGGGGTGGAGGCGGCTCGGATAAATCAACGAGGGTCAGCTCGGCCGGCGTATCTTCCGGGGGAGCAGAGGGCGTGAATATTCCCCCGAAGGCGGCCAGCGCGTATCCGACGGCGAGGTGCAGGAAAAGCGAGATCAGGACCGCGATCGCGAGCTTCCGGCTCTCTTTCTTATGGACCATCTTCAAGGAGGCCAAATCATATCGCAGATCGGATAGCCTAACAACCTGGGCGCTGGGCGTCGCTTTCTGCTGCCTTGGGCGGCGCTCCGCCCTTGCGCGCGTGATGAAAAAGATATTGCTGGGCGTAACCACCGTGCGTGCCAAAGTACGCGTCGCAAAATTCGCGGAGCTGCCGGGCGGTGACCTTCTTTCGCCGCGGAAAATATTGCTCTCTCAGGACCCTTTCGATCCAGACATCAATCGGAAACGCCTTCAGCCGCTCGTAGGCGAACAGCATCACGCAATTCGCCACCTTCACGCCGACGCCCGGCAATTCGCAGAGCCGTCCCCGCAATTCGTCGTCCGGCAATTTCCGCCAGGCGTCCAGGTCCGCCTCCCCCTTCGCCACCCTTCTCGCCGTCTCGAGCAAATTCTTCGCCCGATAACCGAGCGCACACCGCCGCAGCTCTTTCTCACTGCTCCGCGCTAACCTTTCCGCGCTGGGAAAATCATATACGTCAGTGACGTATGTCATCAGGGGCGCGTCTGTCGCTCTGTCATCCCGAGCGAAGCGGAGCGCAGTCGAGGGACCCCGTGGAACGTCGAGTTTGCTGCCAAAGCGGCGCCGCAGCGCCAGCGAGATCTGGCGGATGTGGGCCACCTGTTTCATCGACGAACAAATGAAAGTCGCCAGGCATTCCCAAAGCGGCTGGCGGATGATGCGCAATCCCTGGCAGAAATCGCTTGCCGCCGTCATCGAAGGATCGCGCGGGAATGACCGGCAGATCTCCGTCAATGAATGATCGAGGGAGAAATAGTTCGTGACGACCTTCGCCGTGACGCCGGCAAAGTGCAGCTCGCCACCGCGTTGCTCGACATACACTGCCTTTTCCCCAATCGCTCCGACGAAACCCAGGCCGTGCTTTTCCCAATGAAAGACCTGGCCGCAGTTGAGTGTTTTCTCCAAATCAAAGTCTCGCCCGGCGATTTTCATCCTCGATCCCACCTTGCGCAGCGGGAAAATTCTGTCACCTAACTTCCCATGGACAGCCGTCTCGTCATCGACACTGGCGTTCTCCTTCTCTACTTCGTCATCATCATCTTCATCGGCCTGCGGATGGGCCGGAAGGAAGACAACCTCGAGGACTTTGCTCTCGGCGGCCGGCGCATCCCCTGGTGGGCGGTGCTTGCGTCGCTCATCGCCGCTGAAACCAGCGCCGGCACCTTCTTCGGTACGCCGGGCGAAGGATACACCCACCGCGATTACACCTACCTCCAGCTTGCGTTCGGCACGATCATCGGCCGCATTCTCGTCAGTTACATTTTCATCAAGCCGTACTACGACTACAGGGTTTTCTCGATCTACGAATACCTGACCGCGCGGTTCGGCGTTGGAAGCAAGAACGCCGCGTCCGCGGTGTTCATGATCACGCGTCTGCTCGCGTCCGGGACGCGGTTGTACGTCGCCGCCATCGCTCTTGCCCTCGCCTACGAGATGATCAGCGGTGCGCGGCCGAACGAAACCCAAACGCTCTGGATTTACATCGGCGCCACCGTGGTCATTGTGATTTTGACGGCGATTTACACCACGCTGGGCGGCATCAAAGCCGTCATTTGGACCGATCTAATTCAAGCTTCGATCATGATCGGCAGCGCCGTGGCCGCGCTCGGGCTGCTTTATCTCTCCATTCCCGGTGGCTGGCAGGAAATTGTCCAGCGGCGGGGCGATTTTCACTTCTCCGATCTAATTGCCACTGGTCTCGATCCAGCAAAAAGCGGCTGGGACAAATGGAAAACAATGTTCGAAACCGAATACACGATCTTTGCTGGCTTGATTGGCTCGGTCTTCATCACCATGGGAACGCACGGGACCGATCAGGACATGGTCCAGCGCATGTTGACGGCGAAGGACGTGCGCCGAAGCCGCCGCTCGCTGATCCTGTCCGGACTCGCCGATATACCGATTGCATTCACGTTTCTGAGCATTGGCCTGCTGCTCTGGGTTTATTATCAGGCCCATCCTGATCCGACCTTGTCGAAAACGCCGAACGAAACGTTCTGCCATTTTATCCTCTACGAAATGCCGGTCGGACTACGGGGATTGCTGCTGGCCGGAATTTTCGCCACGGCGATGGGTTCGCTTAGCACGGCGCTCAATGCGCTCGCCACCAGTTTCACTCGCGATTGGTACGAGCCTTACATCAATCCCGCTGCGAACGATGAGCAAAGCCTGCGCGCCGTGCGCTGGGCAACGGTTTGGTTTTCCGTCCTGATGATTGTCGTCGCGTCGGCGACGGCGTATTTGGTGATCGTCTATCCGAACGTCCGGATAATTCCGATCGTCCTGAGCATTTTTGGATACACCTACGGGTCGCTCCTCGGCGTATTCTTCGCGGGCATGCTGACGCGGACTCGTGGAAACGATCGCGGAAACGTCCTCGCGATGATCGCCGGCTTCGTCGTAGTGGCGGTTCTGAGCGGACTGCCGAACAAAGTCGCCGATATCTTTGGCGGCAAACTCTACGCGCAGCCCGATTGGCTGCCGGTCATGGAATTCCCGTGGTGGATCTTCTTCGGGACGCTCGTGACCTTCTTCATCGCGATTCTGTTCCGCACCGGACGCGATCATCATTCGCCGGCGGCCGCGATCGAGCCGTTAGCTTGATTTTCCAACCGCCCCCCACGCTTCCTGCAATCCGCGTGCGGCGATTTCCTTTTCTAGAAGGGACCGCTCGACTTCTGTCGCTGCCAGCATCCCGCGAATGTCGCGGAGATGTTTTTCACCGCCACCTTCACGATAGAATTCCAGCTTGTGAACAATCACGTATTCTGGCGGCGCTAACCAAAGTTGGATGCCGTCGACATCGATTAGCCGCCGGTTACGGATCGCCCAGCCGTGAAGCGGATCGCCAATGCCTACGTAAACATCGGCCTTAAAGCCGCTGTCGAAATGGATCAGGTTAATGTGGCCGCCCTGATCCCTCGCGCGTTCAACTTCGACCACGTTACGCGGCGGCCGGTAGAATTCCGCATCTGGAAAAACCTGCTCCAGGGCGACGACTGAGCCCGAGTCGAGCAGAATGATGATATCAATATCCAGGGTTGTGCGAATTTCGCCGTAAATGATAGAGGCGATCGCTCCGGTGGCCGCCCATGGGGCGCCGAGCGCATTAAAACGCGGCGCGAAAACAGAAGCAGGATCAGCTTCGGCCATTCAATACCAGTCGGCGAAGCTCCGCGACAATCTGATCGTCACTCCAATCTGGATGCTGATTCCGCAAAGCAGCAGCTTTCAATCGCCCCATCGATCGGATGAATCCCAGCGCGATCTGCGCCCGGCGCTCGAGCGACATTTTGCGGAGAGCTTTGATCTGCTCGGGATGCAGGCCGCCTTCAACAAACATGACTAGGATCTTACTCGCTCTTCTTCTCGGGCGCGAGGTTGATTCCGAGTTCGCGCAACTGCCGCTCATCGACATCGCCCGGTGATTGGGACATGAGGTCGATCATACGGTTGGTTTTTGGGAAGGCGATCACTTCGCGGATGCTTTCTTCGCCGGCGATCATCATGACGATCCGGTCGAGCCCGAAAGCGATGCCGCCGTGCGGCGGAGTGCCGAGACGAAAAGCGCGCAGGATGTGGCCGAAAAGTGACTGCTGAGCTTCCTCGTCAATGCCGAGGGCGGCGAAGAGTTTCGCCTGCAAATCAGGCTCGTGAATCCGAATGCTCCCGCCGCCGAGCTCCACGCCATTGAGGACCACGTCGTAGGCTTCAGCGCGGATCTCAGCGAACTCTCCGGCTTCGAGTTTGGCGACATCGTCCGCCTTTGGCCGGGTGAACGGATGATGGACCGCGTTCCATTTCTTTTCCGCGGCGTCGAAGGCCAGGAGCGGGAAGTCGGTGACCCAGAGAAAATCGAGCTGTTCTGAATTCGCGGTCAGTTTTTGCATCTCCGCGACGCGCAATCGAATCCGGCCCAGGACTTCGCAGGCGATTTCCCGTTTGTCGGCCACAAACAGGATCAGATCGCCTTCCTCAATCAGAAGTTTCGAGCGCAAGGCGTCCTTCTCGGTCTCGGAGAAAAATTTCACGAGCGGCGATTTCCATTCGCCATTCTCGACCTTGATCATGGCAAGGCCTTTGGCGCCGTAGTGCTTCGCCATTTCGGTGAGATCGTCACTTTGCCCTGTGGTCAGTGACGCGAACCCCTTCGCATTGATTGCTTTCACGGAGCCGCCGGAATCGAGGGTGCCGCGAAACATTTTGAACGAACTCTCGCGAAAAATCTCGGCCAGATCGGTGAGATGCAGGGCGAAGCGGCGATCCGGTTTGTCGCTGCCGAATTGATCCATCGCCTCCGCGTAGGTCATGCGGGGAAAGGGGGTCGCGATTTCAACGCTGCGCCCGGCGCGAAAGAGCGCGGCCAGCAAGCCTTCGACCAGCGTGAAAATGTCGTCTGGCTGGACGAAGGACGCTTCGATGTCGATCTGGGTAAACTCCGGTTGCCGATCGGAGCGCAGGTCTTCATCCCGAAAACACCTGGCGATCTGGAAATATTTTTCGATGCCGCCCACCATGAGCAACTGTTTGTATTGCTGCGGGGCCTGGGGCAGCGCGTAGAATTTCCCATTCTGGATCCGGCTCGGGACCAGGAAATCGCGGGCGCCTTCCGGCGTGCTTTTGGAAAGGATCGGCGTCTCGATCTCGACGTAACCTTGTGCATCGAGAAAATCGCGGGCCGCCTTCGTAACACGATGACGGAGGCGCAGGTTTCGCGTCATCTGCGGCCGGCGCAGATCGAGGTAACGGTAGCTGAGCCGCAAATCTTCGTTGGCCGGTTCGCTTTCGACGACGGGGAAGGGCAGGACCTCGGCCCGATTCAAAACAGTCAGCGTGTCGGGCACGAGTTCGATGTCCCCGGTCGGCATTCGCGGATTCGCCATCCCGGGCGCGCGCGGCGCCACTTTGCCCTGCACCTGAATGACATCTTCGTAGCCAAGCTGATGCGCTTGTTTGGCCAGCTCGGCGTTTTCTTCGGGCCGGAAGACGACCTGCGTCAGTCCCTCCCGATCGCGCAGATCAACAAAGACCACGCCACCAAGGTCGCGGCGAACATGGACCCAGCCCGCGAGCGTGGCGGTTGAGCCAATATCGCTTTTCCGAAGTTGAGCGCAGTGGTGGGTTCGATACATCAGGCAGACAAAAGAGCGGCAACTTTCGCCCTAACTTCTTCGCGCGCCACCAGAGTTTGCTCGCCGCTGCGCAGATCCTTGATTTTCGCCTGCGGCCATTCATCGCCGAACAAAACCGCCACCCGCGCACCAAGCTGCTCGGCATTTTGAAATTGCTTGCCTACCTTCGCCGGCGCCAGCGGATAATCGACTCGGAAACCGGCTTCACGCAGGGACTGGATTTGGGCAAGCGCGTCGGCCCGCCGCTCTTCCTTGGCGATCACGACGTAGATGTCGAGATCGTGTTGTCCGGCCACGGCGGCCGCCAATTGCTGCTGGGCCGCCGGAATTTCCTCAATCAATTCCGCCAGGACCACGTCGCCCATGGCAAAGCCGATGGCGGGGAGCGAAAGCGCGCCGTTGCTCAATTGGGAGATGAGGTTGTCGTAGCGGCCGCCGCCGGCGAGGGCGCGCAATTTGCCCCCTCGATCGAACGCTTCGAAAACAATCCCGGTATAATAGGCCAGGCCGCGGACGATCCCGAGGTCGACCTGGACAAAGTCGCCGAGGCCGCGTCCCCGAAGGGCCTCGACTACCTGCTCCAGCTTCTCGCTCCGCCCTTCGCCATCCAGGATCTTGAAAATCGGTTCGGCCAGCGGGCCGAGTTTCGCTGCCGTTTTCTCGCGCGGCTCGCGTTCGCTCTTGTCGATGACCTGCAATGTCTCCTGCCATTTTTCCTCCGGCAAATTCTGCTGCCGGAGAAAGTCGATCCAGAATTGGCGGTCGCTGATTCGAACCACGAAGTCATTCGCACCAAAACCGAAGCCGCGGAGGAGATCCACGCAAAGCGCGATCATCTCGACGTCAGCGTCGAGCGACGTTTCGCCGATGATGTCGGCATTGAATTGGTAGTGCTCTCGGAGCCGGCCGCGCTGCTGTTTTTCATAACGAAAACAATGCGGAATCGAGAACCACTTGAGCGGTTTTTTGAATTCGCGGTCGTGAGCGGCGACGACCCGCGCCAGGGAAGGCGTCAGCTCGGGGCGCAGCGCCACTTCCCGTTCGCCTTTATCGGTGAAATTGAAAAGCTGTCCGACAATCTCCGGTCCACTTTTTTTCGTGTAGAGCTCCGTCGGCTCGAGCGCAGGGCCTTCCCATTGCACGAAACCGTAACGCCGCGCGACGTTCCACCACTTTCCGAAGATGTAATTTTGTCGCGCCCAATCTTTTGGCAAAAAATCGCGAAAACCGGGCAAGGGCTGATTTTGCGTCATAAACAGAGGCGACCGGGGTAGCGGCAGATTACGAAATTAAGGTGCGGTTGAATAAACTCCAGCTTCGAGCAGTCGGATGAATGCACGACGGAGAGCATCCGTTTAACCAAAGCAAAGGAACATATGAAACAAAACAGATTGACCACACTATTGGCAGCCGGAGCCGTCAGCGCAATCGCGCTCACCACAGCTTTCGCGCAAACCTCTTCGACCACCACCACTACCACTAATCCGGCCGTGACCACCAGCAGCTCATCGACGACTACCACATCGACCAGCTCGATGGACGGGTCGGGAACGATTACCACCTACACGCCGGGCTCGGACTACATCACGTTTAAGACCGAGACGAGCACGACGCCGGTGAAGTATTACTACACCAAGAGCACGACCATCGTCGACCCGGAAGGCAAGACCGTGGCCTGGTCCTCGCTCAAACCCGACATGCCGGTGAAATACACCTACGTGAAGGAAGGCGACCGCATGGTGATCAGCAAGATTACCCTGACCAAGCCGGTGTCGTACTACGAAACCACGGAAAAGACGACCACCACCACGACTACGACCAAGCCTTAACGGCCACTTCGTAGTTTCGAATTAAGATTCAAAACACCCGCGGAACGTGTTTCCGCGGGTGTTTTCTTTAATAAGGAGGGGCGCTTTCCAAACCGCCCTTCTTCTCTAGATCGCGCTCTCGCGCGATCATTATTTCCGGCGGCTTCGCCGCTGTCGTTTTGGTCGGCGGTTTGGAAAGCGCCGCTCCTTGGTACTTAACCTCCGTAGCCGTTCGGGAATTTCTGGTGCCATTTCCAGGCACTTTCGATGATGGCGTCGATACTCTGAAATTGGGGATGCCAGCCCAGTTCCCGTTGAATTTTTTCTGACGCCGCCACGAGGCGCGCGGGATCGCCAGGCCGCCGCGATTTTTCAATCACCGGGATTTTGTGCCCCGTAATTTTTCGGCAGGACTCGATCACTTCGCGCACACTCGTGCCCCCGCCGGTGCCGAGGTTGTAGCAGGCACTGGCCGGCGATTGCAACGCCAGGAGATGCGCGCGGGCCAAATCGAGGATGTGAATATAATCCCGGATACAGGTCCCATCCGGGGTTTCGTAGTCGGTGCCGTAAATCTCCACCTCCGCTTTTTGCCCGAGCGCGACTTTCAGCACATTCGGAATGAGATGAGTTTCGACCCGGTGTTCTTCGCCGAGCTTCTCCGAGGCGCCGGCGGCGTTGAAATAACGGAGCGTGACAAAGCGCAGGCCATGGATCTCGTCGTACCAGCGCAGGATTTTCTCGAACGCGAGTTTTGACTCACCGTATGGATTAATCGGGCGTTGCGGCAGGGTCTCGTCAATCGGGAGGCGGTCGGGCGGTCCAAAGATGGCGCAGGTGGAGGAAAACACGAGGCGGTTGACCTGGGTGGCCACCATGGCGTCGAGCAGGTTCAGGCCGTTGGAGATATTGTTTCGAAAGTATTTCGAAGGATTTACCATCGATTCCGCCACGAGGGCGCTGGCCGCGAAATGCATGACGGCTTCCGGCCGGGAAGCTTTGAGCGCGGATCGAATCTGATCGGCGCTGGCCAGGTCGCCCTCGATAAATTCGGCGCGGGAATCGACCGCTGCGCGATGGCCTTCCGAAAGATTATCGAAGATGCAGACTTCGTAGCCTTCGTTGAGAAGCAGCTCGGCGCAGACGCTGCCGATGTAACCGGCGCCGCCGACCACAAAGATTTTCATCGCGCAAGTTGTGGCGCTCCTGCGCGCGATGTCAAAGCAAACAAACTTAGGTTCGCTGTTCGAGGCCCGCGATCATCCGCCGGATGAGGCGGTTTCTTTTTCGCGGCCCGAGAACTTTGAGGCTCTGTTCCCTGGAACCCCATTCGATGATATCGATGTCGACATGCCGGACTCCCCAGGCGCGCATGGCGCTCCGGCTGGTCTTGTAAAGGTCGATCGTGTTGGTCCCAATAAGGGCGCCGCCATAATCGTCAATCACGTAACGGTCCGACGTTCCAACAATCTGGAATCGAGTTCCGAGCGGGAACCGGGACCAGTCCGCCGCGGCGCTCATGACATTCGCGCCGGCGAGGCGCGTGCCGATGGCATTGCGGCGCCCGCCGCGCTCCGTGTGGGTGTAGGCGGTCGTGCGAACGTTCGCAATCCGCCGCGCGCCGGTGATGGTGGCCGGCCGCATCTGCGCGCTTTCCGAGGTTCGGGTCGAAGGCGATTCACAACTGGCTGCGGCGCACGCCAAAGCGCCGAGCATGATGACTTTATGCAGGGTCTTCATTGGGAGACGGAAAGCCGCTCAATACCGATTGAAGCCCAGCGGCGCAAGCGATAATTTGCCGGGCCATTTTCGTTTGCATGATTTCCTTACGCCCGAACCAGGCGCTCGTCGCCGACGATATTTTGCTCGATGGCCGGCTCGCGCTTTGTCACCAACGGGAAGGCTGGCTGGCCGTGGCCGACCTGCATTTTGGGTATGAAATCAGCCAGCGCGCGGCGGGGCGGCTTGTTCCGATGTGGGGGATGGCATCGGTTTCGGAGCGTCTTTTTCAACTGATCGAAGAATACGAGCCGAAGAGCCTGATTATCCTCGGAGATTTGGTGCACGATCAGTCCGCCGCCACCGAGGCCGCGCGCCTTCTCGAATCCCTCCGTTTACGTTGCGAGACAATCGTGGTGGCGGGAAATCACGACCGGCGGCTGCGCGGAAAGATTGCAATGGTGGAATCGTGGCAAACCGGCGAATTCCATTTTCATCACGGGCATTGCGCCGCGAATTCAGAAGGCCGCATCCAGATTATCGGGCATCACCATCCGGCCGAAGTGATCACCGATGGCGCCGGGCTGCGGCTGAAGTGCCCGGCGTTTGTCCAGCAAGCGCGTTGCTGGATCATGCCGGCGTTTTCTCCCTGGGCCAGCGGCACTCGTTGGACCAGCGACGAGCCGGGCCGAATTTGGTTGTGCACGGCGGAGCGCGTCTTTGCCTTGCCGGCAAAAGAAGCCGCGTAGGTGGATCGAGCGCTCCGTCGCTCGATTAGTGACGACGATTACAAGCCAACTCCCATCGCGCTACGGAGCGCACGATCCACCACCGGCATCGCCACCTAGAGCTCGGAGGTGCAGTGCGGGCAACGGGTCGCCTTGATCGGGATCGACATCGTGCAGGCGGGACAATCTTTCGCCACCGCCGGCTCGTCCGGTTTCGACCGCTTCATGCGATTGAGCGAGCGCACCAGGAGGAAAACCGCGAATGCCACGATGATGAAGTTGATCACCAGGGTGACGAAGTTGCCGTAGTTCCACGTCACCGCGCCCGCTTTGACTGCGTCGGCGATATTGGTGAACGATTCGGCGCCGTCTTTTCCCGCCTTTAGAACAATGAATTTGTTCGAGAAATCGAGCCCGCCGGTCAGCACACTGATCGGTGGCATGATGATGTCCTTGACCAGCGAACTGATGATCCCACCGAAGGCGGCGCCGATAATCACACCGACGGCCAGGTCGAACGCATTCCCCTTAACCGCGAATTCCTTGAATTCTTTAAACATGCCGCAAGCTAGTTAGGCCGCGACGAGGTTGACAAGTTTTTTGGGGACGACGACGACCTTCCGAATCGTCTGGGCGCCCACGGCATTCTGCACTTTCTCGTTGGCTCGCGCCGCGGCTTCCAATTCTGCGTTGGTCACGTCGATCGGCATCCTGATCCGGTCGCGCACCTTACCGTTTACCTGGAGGACGATATCGATTTCGTCTTCGACCAGGAATTTTTCGTCGAAAGAAGGCCAGGTTTGCGAGGTAATATCGCCCGGGCTCTCGAGCCGTTGCCAGAGCTCCGAGGTGATGTGCGGGGCAAACGGATTCAAGAGCACCAGGAAAGTGCGCATGGCCGAAACGGGCACGACGTCGGTCTCACGCTGCGGGATGAACGCATTGACGAAAATCATCATCTGGGAGATGGCGGTATTAAACGCCAGCGCCTCGATGTCTTCGGTCACCTTCTTCACGGTCGCGTGCGTGATTTTCTGCTGCGCCTTGGTTGGCTCCACGGCCTGGACCGCGGCCGACACTTCCCATTCGCCCGCCTGATTCTCCGTCATCATCAGGCGCCAGACCCGCGCCAGGAACCGTGAGACACCCTCGACGCCCTTCATGCTCCACGGTTTCATCTGTTCGAGCGGGCCCATGAACATTTCGTAACAACGGAACGCGTCCGCGCCGTAGATCTCGATCACGTCGAGCGGATCGATTACATTCCCCCAACGCTTCGACATTTTGCGGTTGTCCTCGCCGAGAATCATCCCCTGGTTCACCAGCCGCTGGAACGGTTCCGGTTTCGAAAGATGGCCAAGATCGAACAGCACCTTGTGCCAGAACCGCGCGTAAAGCAGGTGGAGGACGGCGTGTTCGACGCCACCGATGTACAAATCGACTCCGCCGGGCTGCCCGCCGCCCATCCAATAGCGTTCCGCTTCTTCGCCGACGAATCGCCCGGCATTTTGCGGGTCACAAAAACGCAGGTAATACCAACACGAGCCCGCCCACTGCGGCATCGTGTTTGTCTCTCTCGTCGCCTGTTCCGAGTACCGGATCCAATCCTTCGCTTTCGCCAGCGGGGGTTCGCCGGTGCCAGTTGGTTTGAAATCGTCGAGCGCCGGCGGGTTGAGCGGAAGTTCGATTTCCGTTAAGGCCTCATGGCGCCCATTCCGCCAAACGATCGGGAACGGCTCGCCCCAGTAGCGTTGGCGCGAAAAAAGCCAATCGCGCAATTTGTAGCGAATATCCGGTTGCCCCGCGCCGCGCTCCTGAAGCCAGGCCAGAATTTTCTTTTTCGCTTCTGGCGTCGGCAGTCCATTGATGATCGGTGAATTGACCGCAACGCCATCCTCCAGGAAGCCGATCGATTCTTCCGGCGTCTTCCCCGGCGCCTGGACGACGGGCAGCACGGTCATGTTGAATTTGCGGGCGAACTCCAGGTCGCGCTCGTCGTGGCCCGGTACGCCCATGACCGCGCCGGTGCCATAGCCCATCAGGACGTAGTCTCCTATCCAGATCGGGATCTTCTCGCTGTTCACCGGATTGATCGCATACGCGCCGATGAAAACACCGGTCTTCTCCTTCGCGAGGTCGGTCCGCTCGAGGTCCGACTTTGCCGCAACCTCTTCCCGATATCTTGCGACGTCCGCTTTCCGGTCTTCGGTCGTCAACCGATCGACCAGCGGATGTTCCGGCGCGAGGACCATATAGTTCGCGCCGTAAATCGTGTCGTGGCGGGTGGTAAAAACGCGAAGGCGCTCGTCGATGGTAGGGACGCCGCGCTGCGGCGTCCGGTCGTCGCAGCGCGACGACCCTACCACAGGAAACTCGATTTCCGCGCCCTCGCTCCGACCGATCCAATTTCTCTGGAGCAACTTGATCCCCTGGGGCCAATCGAGGTTTTCCAGCTCGTCGGCCAGCCGTTCGGCATAGGTGGTGATTCGCAGCATCCATTGCCGCATCGGACGGCGGACGACCGGAAATCCTCCGACTTCGCTTTTCCCGTCGATGACTTCCTCGTTGGCGAGGACAGTGCCCAGCTCCGGGCACCAGTTCACCGGAACTTCGGCGACGTAAGCCAGCCGGACGGAATCAGGATCCTCGCCGCGATAGGTGGAGATCGGCTCGGCCTTCTTCGTCTTCGGATTGAACCAGGAATTGTAGATCTGGAGGAAGATCCACTGGGTCCATTTGTAGTAGGCGGGATCGGTCGTGTTGATCTCGCGTTCCCAATCGTAGGAAAACCCGATCCGTTTCAACTGCATTTTGAACTTCGCGACGTTTTCGCGGGTAGTGATCTCCGGGTGCTGCCCGGTTTTGATGGCGTACTGTTCGGCGGGCAATCCAAACGCGTCCCAGCCCATCGGGTGGAGGACGTTGAATCCATTCAGGCGCTTGTAGCGCGCGATAATATCGGTCGCCGTGTACCCCTCGGGATGCCCGACGTGCAGTCCCGCGCCGCTCGGGTAGGGGAACATGTCGAGCACGTAAAACTTCGGTTTGGCCGGGTCGAAGCCGGGTTCGTCGGGGTTGGGCGCGTGAAAGGTGCGCGCGGCGTCCCAGACGGCCTGCCACTTCAGCTCGAGCTTGTCGAAGGGATAGGGTTTGCGGCGCTCGTTGTTCATCAGATGGAAACCACGAATGAACACGAATTAACACGAATGGAAAAATATTCGTGTCTATTCGCGTTCATTCGCGGTTAATCCTTCGGTGCGCCAGCTTCTCCTCGCCAGCCGCAACCCCGGCAAGACCCGCGAATTTTCCCAGGTGCTGGGGGGAGAGTTTGCCGTCCGCGATTTGTCCGGTGAATCGGAGATCCCGGTGGTGGAGGAGACCGGGTCCACCTTTGCCCAGAACGCGATTTTGAAAGCGGTGGAGACTTCGAGGCAATTTCCCGAACTGGTGGTGGGGGATGATTCCGGGCTCGAAGTCGATGCTTTGAAGGGCGCGCCCGGGACTTATTCGGCGCGTTACGCCGGAGAAAACGCGACCGATTACGAGAACGTGGAGAAGTTGCTGGCGGAACTCGCTAAGCAACCGAAGCACGACCCTCATTCCGCCCGTTTTCGCTGCGTGCTCGCTCTCGCCCGGGACGGCAACATCCTCGGGACCTTCGAGGGTGTTGTGGAAGGAACGATCGTCGCCCCGCCGCGCGGCGACGCCGGCTTTGGTTACGATCCGGTTTTCCAGCCGGCGGGATTAACGCAAACCTTCGCGGAGCTCCCAGCCGCACACAAAAACGAAATCAGCCATCGCGGGAAGGCGATTTGCGCGCTTCGGGCATCCTTGCTGGCCTGACCGCAAACGAAAATCAGGGCTTTGGCGGAGGTGGGGGCGGAGGCGGAGCTCCAGGCGCAGGCGGTGGGACGTTCCCGGTGCTCCCGGTCACCCCCGCTGGTTTGATCTGGTAGCCGATCTTGGTGATCTCAGCCTGACGAATCTTATCCAGGACAGAGATTACGTCGCCGTGAGTGGCGAGGGTTTCAGCGCTCAACGAAACCTTCACGTCCTTGTTTGCCTCGTGAAGCTGCAGGAGTTTACCCTGCACTTCGTCGGTCATGACATTGACATTGTCGAAATAGACGAGGCCGCCCTCTGTGATCCGGATGGCAACATAATCCTTAATGTTTGGATCCTGGGGCTTCTGCGGCACGTTACTGGGGAGATTCACCGCAATCCCCTTCATGTGAGTCTGACTCAGGCTCACCATCATGAAGCTGGCGAGGAGAAAGAACATGATGTCGATCAACGGAATGATCTCGATCCGGGCGTGCTTCTTTGGAATGGGCGATCGCATTCTCATGTTCGTGTCCCTCTAATACTGCGCCCCGCTCATGGTAAAGGTGATCGGTGTTCGGACCCGAGAAACGGTCCCCGGTTTGAATCGCCAGCGCCGAAACGCGGCGGTGGCGGCATTGTCCAGAATTGGGCTCCCGGTACTTTGGGCCATGTCGGCACTTGTGACTGCGCCGCTCCCGGTATCGACCGTCATCACGCAAACGCCGCTGCCCGTGATCTTGGACCGGCGCGCTTCATAAGGGTATTCGGGCCGTGGCGCACTGACCGCGACAGCCTTGGCCGAGGACATCGACATCGGTCCGGCTACTCCAGCCGGCTTCGGTTTCGCAATTGGCTGGACCGGCTGGTTACTCGGGGTGCGTTTCGGAGGCGGCGTGGCCTTTTCTTCGACGAACTCCGGCTTTTCTTCCGGGATCGCTTCCGGTGGGGGTGGAGGCGGCGGTTCCTCCTCCGGAGGCGGGGTCGGTTGCGGGGGCTCAGGTTGCGTCTCGAGCGACATCTCGACCGTGGCTTCCGGAATATCAGAGAGGTCCACGATCTTCTCCGTGGGCTTAATGGCCGCGATGGCGACGGCCGCGAAGTGAATCGCCAGGGCCCCGCCAAATGCCGTCCAGGTCTGCCATTTCGGCGGAGGACGATAAAGAAGTGGTCCAGCCATATTGTTTATTTTGGCGCGCCAGGCACTCCGGCTGTCGCCTGGCTTTTGATTTCGAATGATAATTTCATGAAACCGGAGGAACGGATTTGATCCAGCATTCGGGTCACGTTGCCGTGAACGGCATCCCGATCGCCTCGAATGAATATTTTCGCGTCCGGGTTTGTGCGATAAACCTGCTGCAACTTCGGCAGAATCTCCTCGAGAGCGATTCTGGTCTTGTCGAAGTAATAAAAACCATCCTTGTCGACGGAGAGGCTGACGTAATCTTTTTTCGACTGCGTCTTACCCGAAGCACCGACCGGCAGGTTCACTTTCATGCCCTTCATGGTCGTCTGGCTCAGGCTCACCATCATGAAGCTCGCGAGGAGGAAGAACATGATGTCGATCAACGGAATGATCTCGATCCGCGCGTGCTTTTTTGGGATGGGCGAGGCGACTTCCATGCGAAACCTCTAGATTGACGAACGAGTGGCGGAAGACGGGGTCGTTCCCGGCACCTCCACCGCGCTATGTCCGGTCTTGCTTTGTGCTTCCAACATAACTTCCAGGTTCGTCGCAGCGGTCTGCAATTCGAACTCTAAGTTAGACACGCGAGACGTGAAAAAGTTAAACGGAACCAGGGCAAAAATGGCGATGCCAAGACCGCACGCTGTCGCGATGAGGGCTTCGGCGATACCGCCAGTGACCGCCTGCACCGCCAGCTCTTCGTTGCCGAGGAAGCTGAACGATTTCATCAAGCCCGTGATCGTGCCCAACAGACCGAGCAGCGGGGCGAGCGTAACGAGGGTATCCATAACGACCAGGAAACGCCCGGCGCGTTTGATCTCGATGCCGGCCGCGACCTGGAGCGCGCCCTGAAGCGAAGCGTGCTGGTGGTTCAATCCGTTCCACATCATGCGCAAAACTGGGTCACGCGAATCGCGGGAGAGCCGGGACGCTTCCGTCACATCCCCGACTTCGATGGCCGTGAAAACCTTCTCGATTCGTTTCGGATCGCGGCGCATCCAGCGGCCGAGCCACCAGAAAATGCGTTCGAGCACCACTGCCAGAGCGGTGAGGGAAACAACCAGGATGGGCCACATGATCGGGCCGCCTTTTTTGAAGTTGTCGACGAAGAAATTCTTATCGAAAACGCCACCCGATTCGGTTGATGCGGGGGTCGGAGTCGGCGTGGCCGTCGCCGCCGTCGTAGTCGTTGTGGTCGCTGGCGACATGGCAGCGGTCGAAGGAGTCGTCCCGGCGATCGGCGATATTCCCGGGGCCGTGGAGGCCGGGGCCACTGGGTTCGTGCCCGCAACGGACGCGCCCGGCGCCGGTGGAACCGCGGGATTCACTGCGGCCGGGCTTATCCCCGTAACCGGAGGCGCGCCGGGTGGCTTATTGGCGGGCGCGTTCGGCGGGGCCGGTGGCGGTGTTTGGCCGAACGAAGTCAGCGCGAACAGGACGGAGCAGAGGCTGGCGATTAGCAGTGTTTTCATAGGATTGATTGGAAAGCTTTCCCGGGATCGAATATCGATGAGTCTGTTATCCTCAATGAGATAAGTGCGAGTCGAGCAAAACTTTCGCGTTTTCGTTTCGACGTTTCGGAGGACCCACTAATACTACTTCGCATTGTCATCCTCCGTGGGATGTAGCTTAGGGTTAGGAAATTGCGCGAGGGAAGCATTATTTTTCATGGCGCCCCGCTGTTTCGGACGGAATTACGCAGCGGCGGCCAATCCCCGATCCGCGCCTCCAGCTCATCGCCCTCCTTGATCGGGCCGACGCCGGAAGGGGTTCCGGTCATGATTAAATCGCCCGGCAAGAGGGTGAGCGACTGGCTGGCGAACGAGACAATTTCCGCCACGGGATAAATCATCTGGCTGGTTCGGGCCTGTTGTTTGACCTCCCCGTTTTGACGAAGAGTGATTTCGAGGTCGGCCACGTCGACGCCGGCATAAACGAATGGACCGACTGGCGAATAGGTGTCGAAAGACTTGGCCCGGGCGAATTGTTTCTCGGAACTTTGCAGAACGCGGTCGCTGATATCTTCGCCGATCGTGAAGCCAAAGACGTGGTCGAGCGCCTGAGCCTGGCTGACGTTTTTCGTTCGCTTGCCGATGACGATGGCCAATTCCACCTCGAAATCGGTCTTGTGCTCGGGAAACGCGATCTCGATCGTGCCTTCGTGCGGAAGGAGCGACGTGGGCGCCTTGAACCAGATCAGCGGCGTCCCCAGCGGCGTCCGTTTCATCTCGGCGATGTGATCGGCGTAATTGAGGCCGACGGCGATAAGCTTGCCCGGAGCGACCGGCACGTCGATTTGCAAGTCGCCGAGCGGGGCGACTTCGCCCGTGAAATCGAGGGAGAGCCAGAAAGGTTTCGTCAGCAAATGCACCTCCTCGCCACGGACTTCGCCATAGACGATCTGGCCGTTTCGCTTGAAGCCGCCGAAGGTTCGCATGGGAATTGCGAGTCTCGCGTGGATCAACGGTTCGCGTCAAGGAGCGGCGATTTGAAATCGCCGACCGAAAAAACGGCGATTTCAAATCGCCGCTCCTTGAAGCTGTAACTACTTCGGCGTCAGCACGACGAAATTCCGCACGGTCTTTAGCTCGCCGATGGAGAAAACTCCTTTTTCGCCGGCGAACCAGAACGCGCTCGAGGATCCGCCGTCAAAATTGAGGGCGCGTTGAACCTTCAGGTCGCCGGCCAGGCGTGGCGTCGCCAAAATTTCGCCCATTTCGGCCAGCGTCACCGAGGAGCAGAACCCGATGCCGGCCCGGTCCGATCCGCTGGTAAAAAAGAAGGTTCGCCTCGCAGGCCTGGTATTGTTCAAGCCAGCGACCGGCGTGCCGCCGTCGACCAGGAAGGGCCCGCACTGCAATGCCGCTATGGTGTTTTTCCGCGGCGAATACTCGGCTGAGCGCATCAGCTCCACTCGGTTCCTGTTAACGACGAGCACGCCACTCAACAGCTTCGCTTTCCGGAATGGTGCGATCATTTTACCATCACCGATTACCAGTCCGACGGGAGCGTTCTGCGGATCAAAGTAGCCGCCATTTACGCCGGCGAGGGCCCGCAACCGGCTCGCCACCGAGCCAAGTTCGTCGCCGCTGGGATTATCGACCACGCGGACAGTGGCGGATTTGCTCGAGAAGAGCGCCAGCTCCAGCCGGGCTTCGTCTCCCGTCGCGCCGGAGACAATGATATGGCGGCGTTCAACTCCGGCCGCGGTGCCAGGTTCACTTTCTGATGAAGCGACCGTCCAAGCCGCGTCCGCCGAAATGGCGCGCAGCAGGAACAGAAGTGCGGCAACCAGCGCAATTCTAGCCGCCATGCTTCTTCAACAGCGCGATGAAACGAGGATCGTTCCGGATCGGGTCCCAGAGCGGATTTACCTTCAGTTTCGCCACCGTGGCATCCGACGGCCGGGACAACAAGCCATCGACGATCGCCAGCGCTTGATCGTAGTCGCCGACGATCATGTAGACCTCCGCCAGCGTCTGCGTACAGACCGGGCCATCGAAAGCATCCACACTTTCCGGGAGCAGCTCGATCGCGCGTTTTGCTTCCGCGATGGCCGCTTCCTTTTCGCCGAGCCACGCCAGGCATTCGGCCAGCCGGGTGCGGCGCTTTGCTTCGTTCGGCGCGGCGGCGACGAATTGTTCGGCGTAACCTTTCACCTTCAGAAGAGCCTCCCGCGCGCCCGCTTCGTCGCCCAGCATTTTCTTGGCGAGCCCGCTCGTGCCGTATTTTCCCATCAACTGTTCCACATCATTCCCAAGCAGCTCGTCTCGCATGCTGTCGGTCAATTGCACGACTTCGGCATACCGGCGCTGCAATAAACGGACTTGCGCAATCCCGATGTTGAAGTGCAGCCGCGTCTGCTCATCCATCGGTTTGGTCGCGACCATTTTCGCGCCTCGCTCGGCGATCTCATACGTTCCCTTTTCCGAAATCTCGAGCTGGGCCTTGATCGACCAGAGCGCAAAAGAGTCGGGCGCCACCTTCAAACCGCGATCAACTGTCTTATTCGCCAGCTCCCATTTTCGCTGCATCTGGTAGTTCAAAGCCAGGTTTTGCAACGGCCAGGTTTCGTTTGGGCTCAGGCTGGCCGCTTTTTCCAGGTTCGCATTCGATTCGTCCCACTTGCCCTGGCGCCGCTGGATGGCGCCGATCGCCAGGTAGGCTTCGGCCTCGTTGGGCAACCCTTTTTGAGCAATGGCAAATTCGGCCAGAGCGCGATCGTAATCACGCTCGCCATAATAGAAGGCGAATCCCAAGGCGAGATGAGCCTCGGCGAGATCGGGCTGGAGTCGGAGGGCGCGCTCCGCCAGGGTGCGGGCCTGGTTCCGCCGTTCGGCAGTCGGCTCGAAGCTGTGATAAATCCAGCTTTGAAGCTGGGAGTAACTGGCGGCCGCCAGGGCAAAGTTCGGATCGAGCTGAAGCGCGCGGTCGAAAAGCGGCTCCGCCTGTTTCAATTTCGGAAGTTCCTCCCGTTCGCGCTGAAGATTATGCGCCTGGACGAACGCCAGGTACGCTTCCCCGTTCTCGGTCGGCTTCCGCGTCATCTGCGCTTTCTCGGTCGGCGAAAGCTTGGCGTGCAGCTCGTCGGCAATCTTCTTCGCCAGGTCGGTCTGGATCGCGAACATGTCCGTGAGATCGCGATCGTAAATTTCCGACCAGACGTGTTCGTCGTTTTCGGCATTGATTAGCTGGACGTTGACCCGGACGCGATTGCCGGATTTGCGGACGCTTCCCTCCAGAATTGCCGAAACTCCCAGCGCTTTGCCGATTTCCTTCACGTTCTTTTCCTTGCCGCGGTACGGCATCACCGAAGTGCGCGAGATGACCTTCAGGTCCCCGATCTTGGAAAGGTTCGTCAGGATGTCATCCTGGATTCCATCGGCGAAGTAAGCGTTTTCCTTGTCGTCGCTGAAGTTTTCGAATGGGAGGACGGCGATCGACTTGTCGATTTTGCGTGCGGAAGCGCGAGGCAGAAGGAAAAAGCCCGCCGCGGCGGAGACAATGACCCCGATCGCAACGAGGGCCACGATATTGCGGCGGCGGCGCGGCGCCATGGGGATGCTCGGTGTGGCGCGGATTCCCTCCGGGGTCACTTCCAGTGCCCAGGCTAGGATGAGCGCGATCGGGAACCCGATTAACAGCAGGAGAATGGTCAGACGCAGGGCCCAGGCGGGAAGCTCCCACGCCGGAAAGACGATCGACGCCGCCTGGATAACCAGCCAGGCGACGACCGCATAGGCGACTGCTACGCGATACACCTTCCGTCGTTTTATCTCTTCGAAGAAACCGCTCATCTCTGGGCTTAAATTACAGACTTCTGCTCACTCTGAGACAAGATTTGTTCGACTGGCGTTGTGGAATTGTTGGGAGCGGCCGGCAGCGACTTCCGCCGCCCTATTTCGGGCGACTGAATTTCGCAAGCATTTTGGGAAAGCGTGGATCGCTCCGGAGCGGATCCCAGACCGGATCCAATTGCAGCTCCGGCAGGGTAACTCCGGAGGCCGTTTGGAGCGATCGATCCAGAAGGGCGAGCGCGGTATCGAAATCGCCGCACATCATGCTGATCCGGGCCCGAGAGATGACCAGGATCGGGCCGTCGAAGGCGTCTTTGCCTTCCGGCAATAATTCGACCGCGTGCTTTCCTTCAGCGAGGGCTTCATCGCAACGGCCGAGCCCGGCGTAAATCAGGCCCAACAAGGCGTGGCGAGGACCATCGTCCGGACTTTCCTGGACTGCCTTCTCGGCTTTCTCACGCGCCTCTTCGTAGCTTGCCCTGGCGTTCGCTGCGTCTTTCATGGCGGCGTAAGCGGTCGCCTTTAGAAATGACTTCGAAAGAGGCGCGCTCGTTTCCCCGCGTGATTTTTCCGCCGGGCTGCGTTCCAGAAGGCTGATGACTTCGTCGAACTTGCGCTCGTACATCTTGTAGTTAAAGCGCGCGAGGGTGATCGTTCCGTTCGGATCGATGTTTTCAGGCCAGGACGCCAACAGGGCCTGGATCGGTTTCAAATCGCCTTTGGAATAGAAATCGACCCGGGCGCGGAGTTCCCGAATCGTGAATGTGTCCGGCGCAGCTTTCAACGCCCGGTCGAATATTTTCGCCGCGTTGGCGTAATCCCTGACCGCCAGGTAATTCATGCCCATGTTCTCGAGAAGAATCGGATCCTTCGGGTCGAGCGAGACGGCCTTCGCGTAGCTGGCGCTGGATTCGTCCCATTTTCCCTGCCGCCGCTGGATTGCGGCCATGGCGCGAAAGACACCGGGATCGTTGGGTAATCCGCGACGCGCCAGGGCCAGCTCGTTCAGGGCTTTGTCATAGTCGCGGTCGACATAATAATGCACGTAACCCATGGCGAGATGGCTCTCCGCCAGATCGGGCTGCAGGCGGATCGCTTCGCTTGCCGCGGCCCGTGCTTTCTCGGCCCGGACGGGGAGTGGTTCGATGGCGTAAAACGTCCAGCTTTGCAGATGGGAAAGACGCGCCTGGGCCAGGGCGAAAGTCGGGTCGAGCCGGATTGCTTTCTCGTAAAGTTCTTCCGCCCTGGCCAGGTCGTCATGATGGCGATCCGGCCGGTTGAATATTTCGTGCGCCTCCAGATACAGGAGGTAGGCGTCGCCGTTCTGAGTCGGTTTGCGTTCGATCCTCTCCTGTTCGCCGGGAGCAAGCGTGGCTTTGAGGGCGGAGGCAATTTCCTGCGCCAGCTCGCTTTGGATGGCGAAGACATCGGTTAGCTCGCGGTCGTAAACCTGCGCCCAAAGATGCCGGTCGTTCACGGCGTCGATGAGCTGGACATTTATCCGAACTCGCTTTCCCTCGCGCCGGACGCTGCCTTCCAGCAACGTGGCTACATTCAACGCCATGCCGATCTCTCGAATGTTGTGGGTCTGCCCGCGATACGGCAGCACCGAAGTCCGCGAGATCACTTTCAAATCGCTGATCTTGGCGAGGTTGGTCAACACGTCGTCCTGAATTCCATCGGCGAAATAGGCGTTCGCGGCGTCCGTGCTGAAGTTCGCGAAAGGCAAAACCGCGATCGACTTCTCCAGCTTTCGGAAAGAAGTGCGGGAGAGAACGAAATAACCAATGAGCGCCGAAATGATCAGGCCGGTTACGGCCAGGGCGAAAATGTTCCTTCGCCGGCTGGGCAGGGCGGGCGGGCACGCCTCGCCGGCCGCCGGCTCCGGCGTCACCTCGATTCCGTCCGAACCGATGTCGAAGGCCCAGGCCAGAATGAGCGCGATCGGAAATCCAGCGAGCACCAGAATGACAACGAGCCGCGTCAACCAAAGCGGCAGCGTCAGGACTGGCAGGACGGTGACCGCGATTTGAATGACGAACCAGCCCACCACGCCATAGCCGGCCGCGACGCGGTAGACCTTGCGGCGCCGCAGTTCGCAAAAGAATCCATAGAGACGTGAAGACTTGAATGAGTTGGCCAAGCTAAGACGGTTTCCCAGGCGGTCACTTTACAAAGCGCGACTAAATCGTCGAATTTAACAGCCGCTCAATTCTCTCCCGCAGCGGCTTCGGACAGTTTGTGCGCCGGTATATGGCGGACCGGGCGCGCCCTCCAGAAGGTGGAAATTCCCCGGATAGGAATTGGAAGCCAATGACGCCCAGAGCGTAATCATCTTCGAGAGTTCCGGCGGGCCGGGAAAATTTTCCGCGGCAACGGGGGGGAACATAATCCGGCGAGCCCCAGGGGAGCGACTCGGTTTGATCGATTCGGCACGCACCCTCGAAATCGATTAAGCGCACCGATCCTCGATGGACAAGAATATGTGACGGCTTGCAATCTCGCCAGGTCCATCCCGTCGCGTGCATCCTGGACAGGATTGGCTCCAACTGCTCCAGAACCCTCCCGGCGCGAAGGGAAGAAGGTCGAGGCGGATGGAGGCGTCGGTTGGCCAGTAGAGGGCGTCCAATAATTTTCTCGAGCACAAGGTAACGGTTCCCGTTCTTGGTAAACTCCCGAAGAATCCCGGGAACAGGTAACCCTGCTTTGCGCAACTTGCGCAGGACCCGGGCCTCGTGCTCGACGAGCGCGTAGCCATCTCTCCCATCCCAGTTGGTTTCACCATGACGCCGGCCTTCTTTGATGATCACTTCACGGACAGGCCAAACGGAGAGGTCGAGCGCTTCATAAACGCCTCCTTTGCCACGTTGAGCTTTGGCGCGAAAGACCAGAAGTTGCCGGCTGATTAGTCCCCGCCAGGCCGAGCTTTTCGGCGGCGTCTTCTGGAAGGGATCTTGAATCCATCGCGGCACGGCCCGGCCGGGCGCGCGTTTGTCTCGATGGCGCTTTCCTTTCGGATCGAGAATATATCCGGCCAGGGCCCCGACGGGCCTGCGGAAGGCCCCATATCTATAATAGACCAGGCTACCCTTGCGGTATCGGGCGTCGAACGGAATGGGGGGACCGGGTAGCCCACGGGTGGCGCCGTGGAGTTCGCGAGCCAATTTCAAAGCCTCGTCAATGGAACGCGGATAAACGGTCAGGAATTTCCCAATCTGGGAGAAATCGCCCAGGCCCGAATTTAGCGATCGGAGCAGCTCCAGCCGGCAGGGCACCTTAAAGAGCGCATCGTTGCCGCGCAGGATCGGCTCGGTCCGAGCGAAGACCTCCGCGGCCGATAGGATCGTGGCTGAGACGTGAAGCTTCCACCCCTGCGCCGGGTCGTCTCTCCGCGCCGACCGCGAATAGGCCCAGTCGCCGTCGGATACCGGCAGGTGCCTTATCAGCGCGAGCCAACGCTGCGATGGTTCGCGGGCTACCTCAGAAACAGGAATACCGATCTTACTTGCGGGATTTTTCGGCGCCTTGTCGGGCTATGGCGGCAACCAGCAATCCCGACTCGGTGCATTTCCTAAAGCTGTCCACTTGAGACAGGGGTACGCCCAAACCTGTTAGTTCATCCTTGCTGGGCGCCAGTAAGGCGTTAACACAGTCAATAGCGTCTTGCTCGTTGTTATTGGCGAGCTTCAGCAGATCAATGAACTCTGCGGCGAAACCTTTGTCGCTCTGAAGTTTTGCTATGAGGTCCCAGAGGCCTAACGCGCGCCCCGGATTTGAGCAGATGTCAGGTAAGGCAGTGGGTTTTTCCTTCTTTTTCTTGGCCATATTTTTCTGGTGGGTTGATTATCGTTTGCGTAGTTTCCTCGGATGTCTATTCCCCCGCCGTAGGAGCCAGCAGTGATCCTGAATCAGTGCATTTTCTCATTACGGCCCAATCGGAGGAGGGGATCCCAAGACCCTGCATTTCCGAGTCAGCAGGCTCATAATAGGAATCAATACAGGCCTGGGCCTCCTTATCGCCCGCCACAGCCAGCTTCATTTGGGCGGAAAAGAACGCGGCAAAGGCGCTATCGCTCTTAAGTTTTCGGTTGAGCGTGTTAACCGTGTATTTCTCCCCGGAGGGGTTTGGACATTGGTAGGTTGCCATATCGTTTGCTCCGGCCCGATTAGAGGATTTGTTAGGCGAGAGAACAAGCTTTTTTGTTTTTGGGTGCCGGCTAAGGTTGACGGCGTGGCACCAGGCGGGCCTGGACTTGGGCAAAACGCGGGTCCGACCTCAGTGGGTCAAGGCGCGGATCAACTCTGATCCAGATGACATCAACGGAGCGCTGGTCGATTGCTTTTCCGAGCCACTCCAAAGCGGCATCCTTGTCGCCCCAGACCCCGCGGATAGTGGCCATGTCGTAGGGCGAGAACGGCTCCTTCTTGGAAATGACTTCGGTTACGATTCGGTCGGACTCCGTTTTGTTCCCGGCGAGCGCGTAAGCGTAGGCCAGCTCCAACTTTGTGTAGCTGCTTTGATTCGATAGCTCCACATACTTTTTCGCAGCTTCGATACCCTCCGGATAATGTTTGTCGTGGACGTAAGCCTGCGCCAGGATCTGGAAAGCCTGGCTAAAATTTCCTTCGAGCCCAAGTGCTTTCTGGCAGGAAGCGATCGCTTCCTGGTAACGGCGAGCGGCAAAAAGAATCTTCGCCCGGGATTGCAAAATGACCGGAGAGAGGGGATCGAGTTTTTCAGCCGCGCTATTTTCCCTGAGCGCCTCGTCCCAACGGCCCAGCTGCGCAAGATTTCGTGCGTACCAATGGTGAGCTATCGCGCTGTTGGGGTTTAACGTGAGCGCCTTTCGGAAGTCGGCCTCCGCTGCCGGCCAGTTCCAGTCGAAATCGGCCAGGATGGTCGCCCGGGAAATGTAGCCCTCCGCCAGGTTCTCGTCGATTCCAAGCGTGGTGGAAACTTCCGACCAGGCCGCGTTGGACGCCTCGTCAGGCGAGATGGCGCCCGCTTTGCCAAGCAGGATGTAGGAATCCGCGATTCCCGCGTGCCCCAGGGCGAAGCGAGGATCTTTCGCCACCGCCTGTTCGAAAAGCAGGCGTCCTTTCTGGGTCGATTCGTTCGTGCGCTTATTTAGCAAATAGCGTCCGCGCAGATATAAATCATACGCTTCCGGATCCTGAGTCAGAGACTTGGCCATTTGAGTGGTCTCGGCCAGCTTCAGCTCGAGACGGAGAGCGCTGGCCACTTTCGCGGCTACGTCGCTCTGCAGCGACAGGAGATCCTTCTCTGACGAATAATACGTTTCCGACCACAGGTTGAATCCGTTCGCCACATCGATGAGTCGCGCCACCACGCGCACTTTATCGGGACCCCGATTAACGCTGCCTTCGAGCATGTGGTCGACCTGGAGCTGGCGCCCGATCTCTCGCACGTCCATTTCCTTGTTCTTGAAAGAGAAGGCAGTGGTGCGGGCGACCACGAGCAAACCCCGGATGTGAGAGAGAGAGTTGATGATCTGCTCCGTGATACCATCGCTGAAATAATCCTGATCTTTTGTCTGGCTCAGATCGATAAAGGGGAGAATGGCGATGCTCTTCCGGGGCAGATCCGGATTAGTAGCCGTCCGGCCCTGGTGAAAGTGCCGCCAGGCTAAAATGGCGATGACGGCGAGCAACACGCCGATGATGACGAAATCGATTTTACGTCCCTTGCTCGACGCCGGCGCTTTCGCGGACGCTACGTCGTCGGTGCGCTGCAGTCCCTCGGGTGTCAGCTCGTAGATCCAGGCTATGATCAGCGCGACCGGAAACCCAAGGAGGAGGACGACAATAATCATCCGAATCGTCCAGCTCGGAATGTCAAAGAAAGGAAAGACCTGGGTGGCAATCTGGACGAGAAGCCAGCTCACGACCCCGTAAGCCGCAGCCACTCTGTAAACATTTCGCCGCTGCAATTCGGCGAAAAATTTTTTTAGATTCACACTTGGTTTTTCCGCGAGGGGCGAAATGAGTCCTACCAGCGGTCTTCTTCGCTGACGAGTGAAATCGAGCGCCGTTGCTCCGTCTATGCGAGGGACGACGGCTTCACGTTATTGGAAGCAATCCTGGGGTATCACCAGAAATAATGCGCCGTGTAGCGCACCTTCTTTTCTTCGTTCGGTTTGAGCTGGGCGCGAAACTCGACAGTCTGGGCGTTGGTCTTCGTAAAGGCGTCCGACTTTTCGCTAATGTCCCAGGTGAACCAGCGGAAGAGATGTTCGACGATCCGGATCTCCGCCCCTTCCTTGCTCCGGTTACGCAGAGTAATCTCGAACGATTCGTCGATCGTGTTTTTCGACGTGTCGATCTTGAAATTCGTCCGGCGCCGTTCGCCCACGAGATCGAAGGCGTTCCCGGTGAAGATGCGGACCGTTTCGTCCCTGGGCGTGTGGTCGATTACGTTCTCGCCGGTGAACTCCAGCTGTTTGTCGTCTTCCTTGTAAAAACGGACCCGGCCTTTCGGAAGCGGCATTCCGAGATGGTTGGCTTCCGAGTTCTTGAACTCGCGCATGACGGCGACCTTGGAATTGGACTCCGCGGCGATGTCCTGGTTGTTTCGCATATTTTCCATCGAGTAACCGCGATACCGTTGCCAATCGAGCTTCATCCCGTCGTAAACGTAAATCTTCTGCGACTGCACCTTGGCGGCGCGAATGAACTCGACCTGCTTCGTTTCGCGGTCCCGCAGAGTCGTCGGTCTCGCGAGGGTGTAGAGGTGGTAATCCTGGAAGGCCTTTTCCGTGACCGGCGGAACCTGGCTGACGGCAGAGACGGCGAGCTCTTCGTTCCCCAAGTAGTCGTAGGCGCCTCTTTCCTGGATTTTGCTCACGTCTCCGGCCATCAACTTGATCTTGGCGTTCTCGAACGTTTTGCCGCTCTGGTTGTCCATTGTGACCCAGCCGACCACGTCCAGCAGGTCGCTGTTCTCGGGGGCCACGACGTTATAATCCGCTTCCCAGCTCATTCCGCTGGTCACGTAGGCCAGCTCCGCTTCGAGTTTGCCGGGCTTGTCCGCCCGAAGCTGCCACGCGATGGTTAGTTTCAGAACGGTGTCGGTGCCGAGCGCGGGGAAAAGTGGCTGTCCTGGGAGGGCAAACCGAAGCTTCCCGTCTACTTCGATGATCGGCTGGGAAGTGCCGGTCGTTCCATAAGCCATCGACGATTGCGCCGCGCTGTAATTCGGGCCGTAACGGTTCAAAGCCGATTGCGAGTGCATCGCATATCCGCTCCGGATGATCTTGCCCTGCACGATCGTGTTCGGTTTGTTCGCTTCCGTCACTAGAAAATCGATGGTCTTTCCTTCAAACATCGAGAGGAGTAATTCCTGCGAGACAGGGTCGTTCCGGTAATTTTGCTCGAGGATTTCGAGATTCGTTTTTCCCTGCGAATCGCGCAGAATGACCGAATCCGGCTCGAGATGCGCCGTCGTTTCCGAGAAGCGCACCTCATTGGCTCCCTCCTTCAAATCCAGCGGTATCGTGTCCCGCACCACGGCAAAGTTTTGGTTGTAAATCGTGAGGGCGGGCGGGCCGCCGAATGCCGGCGAGGAGATGGCGGTAACGATACACTGGAGAAGGATTATTCTTTTCATAGGCGGGCGATCTAAAAGCATAGACACTTGGGCGCGCGAAAACACGCGATGAATCTCGCCGATCCCAGCGATTTTGTGTCTCTCCCCAAAATCGCCGAGCGCTGCCTTACTTCAGCCCGGTGGCAAAAACCGTCTGGAAATGAGGGCTCTGTTTTTCCCGGGAGACGACGGTGACTTCGATGTTCTTGAAGCCGGCCGCTTCGAGAAATTGATGGAGCTGGATTTCGCTGAAGCCGAGCCAGTGATCGGCGTAAAGCTCGCGGGCCCGCTCGAAGCGGTGGCTGAGCAAATCGAGAATGACGATCCGTCCGCCCTTTCGCAAAATGCGGTGGGCGCCGGCGATGGCGCGCTCGGGATAAATCGCGTGGTGCAGGGCCTGGCTCAGAATCGCCAGGTCCACCGTCCCCTTGGCGATGGGTGGGTCTTCTATGTCGCCGAGGCGGTACTCGAGATTTGTGAAGTCGTGTTTTTTTGCCAGCTGCGACCCGAACTCCACCATCTTCGGCGAATTATCGATCGCGATGACCTTGTGCGCGGTTTTCGCGAGGAGCTGGGAAAGGGTTCCTTCTCCCGCGCCCAGATCGGCCACGGTCAATTTCGGGAGCAGCGAAATTAAGGTGTGAGCAAGCGCCTGCCAGGATCGGCCGGGGACATAACTGCGTCCAAATTTGCCGGCGAGCTCGTCGAAATATTCGCGCGCCTTGTCCCGCCGCTTCCGGAGGGTGAGTTGAAGCGCCGTCCGGTCCCGCGCTGTTTCCGGCATCTCGCGCGCGAGCACCCGAATCAGCTCGCTGACTTTGGCCCGGGCGGGATTGCGTTCCTCCTTCGCGGTCAGCCCATAATAAACATTCTTCCCCGCGCGGCGGTCTTCCACGACGCCGGCCCGTTTCAACTGGGCCAGGTGACTCGAGATGCGGGATTGGCCCATCCCAAGGATCTTCTGCAGCTCGGCCACGGAGAGCTCGTCTTCCTCGAGTAAAAGGAGGAGCCGGAGCCGGGTCGGATCGGCCAGGAGCTTGAGAAAATTAATGGTTGACGCCATTTGCTGCCCAAACGATATATCGACGTATCATGATTGGTCAATATGTTGGCTGATCATTTGCTTCTTCAGTTCAGCGTAATCTCCAATCTTCCAACTGCACTTCCATGCTTCGACGTTTCATTTTTGCTTCCGAATCCGTAGGCGAAGGCCATCCGGATAAAGTTTGTGACACCATTTCCGATGCCGTTCTCGACGCCTGCCTCCGCCAGGACCGTCGGAGCCGCGTGGCCTGCGAAACCTACGCCAAGAGCAACGTGGTCGTAGTCGGCGGCGAAATCACGGTGCCGAATCTGCCGAAGAACAAGCACCTCGAAGACGTCATCCCGATCAACCAGATCGTGCGCGATACCGTTCGAGAGATCGGTTATGTCCACGACGACGACGTCTTTCACGCCAAGAAAATTTTCGTGAACACGGTCATCACCGACCAATCCGGCGACATTTCGCAGGGCGTCGACGCGAAGAAGGCGAAAGGCAAAAAGACCGCGGAACAGGGCGCGGGCGACCAGGGACTGATGTTCGGCTTCGCCTGTGACGACACGCCGGAATTGATGCCGGCGCCGATCATGTTCGCGCACCGTCTCGGCCGCGAGCTGACCCGGATTCGCAAGAGCGGGAAAGCCGAATGGCTTCGCCCCGACGCGAAATCGCAGGTCTCGGTGATTTACGAGAACGGCAAGCCGGTTGGCATTTCCAACGTGGTTATTTCGACCCAGCACACCGAGGACAAGGCCCACAGCGAGATCGAAAAGTTCTGCATCGAGAAGATAATCCGAAAGGTTCTGCCGAAATCGATGCTCAACGGCACCACCCAATTTCTAATCAATCCAACCGGTCGCTTCGTGATCGGCGGTCCGCAGGGCGACACTGGTCTCACCGGCCGCAAGATTATCGTCGACAGCTACGGTGGGTGGGGCCGGCACGGCGGCGGGGCGTTTTCCGGCAAGGACCCGAGCAAAGTCGATCGCAGCGCCGCCTACATGGGACGCTGGGTCGCGAAGAACGTCGTGGCGGCCGGGCTCGCCAAGCGTTGCGAGATCCAATTCGCCTACGCGATCGGCTACCCCGATCCAGTCAGCATGGCGATCAACACCTTCGGCACGAACACCGTCGACGAGGAAGCGATCGAGCGCGCCATCAACCGCACTTTCTCGTTCAAGCCTGCCGATATCGTTAAGCAGCTCGACCTGCTTCGCCCGATTTACTCCAAGACCACCAACTACGGCCACTTCGGCAAAGACGACCCCGATATTACCTGGGAAAAAACCGACAAGGCCGCCGCCTTAAAGAAAGCTGCGAAATAAATTTATGAGCACTACCACCACCCAAGAAATCACGAAACAAGACTTCAAAGTTCGCGACATCACGCTCGCGGATTGGGGTCGCAAGGAAATTGCGATCGCCGAAAAAGAGATGCCGGGATTGATGGCAATCCGCGAGAAGTACGCGCCGAGCACACCGCTCCAGGGCGTGCGCGTGACCGGTTCCCTGCACATGACGATTCAGACGGCGGTCTTGATTGAGACGCTCGTCGCTCTGGGCGCGCAAGTGCGCTGGGCCAGCTGCAATATTTTTTCGACCCAGGACCATGCGGCGGCGGCGATTGCGAAGGCGGGAGTGCCGGTGTTCGCGTGGAAGGGCGAGACCCTGGAGGAATATTGGTGGTGCACCAACCAGGCGATCTCGTTCCCGGACGGCAAAGGTCCTCAGCTCGTCGTCGATGACGGCGGCGACGTGACGCTCTTCATCCACAAAGGCTACGAGCTGGAAGAAGGCGGCGAGTGGGCGAAATCGAAGTCGGCGAGCAAGGAAGAACAGGTCATCAAGGATCTGCTGCTCGAAGTGCAGCGCGAGAATCCCTATCGCTGGCATGAGCTGGTGAAGGAATGGCGCGGCGTTTCGGAGGAGACGACCACCGGCGTTCATCGCCTTTACAAGATGCAGCAGAACAATCAGCTGCTCATCCCGGCCATTAACGTCAACGACTCGGTTACCAAATCGAAATTCGACAATCTTTACGGCTGCCGTCATTCGCTCGTCGACGGTCTCAACCGCGCGCTCGACGTCATGATCGCGGGCAAAGTCGCGGTCATTTGCGGTTACGGCGACGTCGGCAAAGGCTGCGCTCAATCACTCCGCGGCCAGGGGGCGCGCGTGGTGATCACCGAAATCGACCCCATCAACGCGCTGCAGGCGGCGATGGAGGGCTACGAAGTGACCACGGTCGAAGACACGCTGGGGCGTGGCGACATTTACGTGAGCACGACCGGCAACGTCGACATCATCACGCTCGAGCACATGGAGCGGATGAAGGACCAGGCGATCGTCTGCAACATCGGACATTTCGATAATGAGATTCAGGTCGAGCCGCTCAACGAGCGCAAAGACGTGAAGCGGACCAACATCAAGCCGCAGGTGGACAAATACACCTTCCCGGATGGCCACGAAATTTTCATGCTGGCGGAAGGCCGGCTCGTGAACCTCGGTTGCGCCACCGGCCACCCGAGCTTCGTGATGTCGAATTCGTTCTCGAACCAAGTGCTCGCCCAGCTCGATCTCTGGAAGAACAAGGATACCTACAAGGTGGGTGTTTACGTTCTTTCGAAACAACTCGACGAAGAAGTTGCCCGCCTCCATCTCCAGAAGATCGGGGTGAGATTGACCAAGCTGACCGAGAGGCAGGCCGAGTATCTCGGTGTGCCGATCGAAGGCCCGTACAAATCAGAGCACTACCGCTACTAAGCGGACATCACGAGCTCCGGCCACGAGAACGACAGGCGCGATGCCTCGGAAAATCCGCGAACTGGTTGCAGAACTGGAAAGAGCCGGTTGGCTTAACACAAGCGGTGGCAAAGGGAGCCATCGCAAGTTTGCTCACCCTGATTCGCCGCGTAAAATAATTCTTAGCGGAGCGGGCGGCGCAGATGCTCATCACTACCAGGAAAAGGCAGTCAGGATCGCCGTCCGCGAAGTGCGAAAATGAAAACCGATTACTTAAAATTTGTTCAGTGGAATGTATCAGACCAGCTTTTCGTCGGATATTGCCCCGACCTCTTTATCGGCGGTGTCTGCCATGGCGCTGATGAACAAAAGGTTTATCGGGAGCTTTCGCGATTGGTGAGCGATGAGATCGCCGAAAGCGAACGAGGGCATCGCGCCTTGCCTGCAAAACGGGCGCTCGTCACCGTACCTGTCACCGTTTGATATCGGCCCACCTGCACCTCCAAAAGATCGGCGTGAAACTAATGAAACTTTCGCAGAAGCAAGCTGGGTATCTGGCGAAGGCTGATTTCGCCGGACGGACGGAAATTCGAATGTTCTAAACCAGATATTTGTCGCCGATTGTCCGCAGACCGAAGCGTGACCTCATGCTGGCTGCGTTTGGCCGCAACGTGGCGCGCCGGCGCAGTGATCGCGGCCTTTCTCAAGACCAACTGGCCGAATCGTTCGATCTCGGCCGCACTTACCTCAGCGGCATCAAGATTGGGGTGCGCAATCCCGGCATCAAAATCCGTGCTTACTGGCGCGGGCACTGAACGGTGGAACGCCTGCACGTTGTAGAAGATGACTCGCCCGCCAGAGAAGCGCCTTCCATGCGGCGAGCTCGTCGAATAATGTCCCACATGCCCGCCAATTGGTTGCGCGAAGAAGTCGAAGCCGTCGTCGCCGATTACTTCGCGATGCTGACTATGGAATTGCGCGGGGAGCCGTTCAACAAAGCCGAGCGCAATCGGAATCTGCAGCTGATGCTCGATGATCGCCCACGCGGTTCCGTCGAACGCAAGCATCAAAACATTAGCGCGATCCTCATCGAACTCGGCTATCCCTACATCGATGGATACAAGCCGCTCGGCAATTACCAGCGGCTTCTCGCCGAAGTCGTCGCTGAGCGCCTAAGCGCTGCGGCCAATCTCAATGCCACGGTCGCAGCCGCGGTAGAAGCACCCCTTCTTCCACCGCCCGTCTTTGACGACATTCTTGGCATTGAAGTCCCGCGCCCGCATTCCGAGGAGCCGACGGCTCGCGTGCGCGAAGAACCGTCGTCCGCCCAACCGCCCGTCCGTCGCAACTATTTGGAAATCGAAGCACGCAGCCGCTCCCTCGGCCGCGCTGGCGAAGATCTCGTCTTGCGCTTCGAGCACGAGCGCCTCTGGCGCGCCGGCGAACGCCGCCTCGCCGACCGCATCGAACACATCTCCCAAACCCTAGGCGATCATCTCGGCTACGACATCCATTCCTTCGAGATCGACGGCCGCGAACGCCTCATCGAAGTCAAGACCACCCGATTCGGTGCCCTCACCCCATTCTTCGCCTCCCGCAACGAAGTCGAATTCTCCGCCGCTCGCGACCCCGACTACCACCTCTATCGCCTCTTCGCCTTCGGGAAATCTCCCAAGCTATTCACCCTCCTCGGCGCGCTCCAAACCACCTCCCGACTTACGGCGGTGACATTCTCGGCAATTCCAAAGTAGCCGTCAGGACGCCAACGCTCGCTCGCGCCACCGCCGCACACTCATCACGTCGAAGCGCTCGCCTTCGAAGACGATTTGCTTCACCGCTTTCTTCCCGTTGTCGCTTGCGCGCTTCAGCCAGTCGCGCACTTCCATCCAGCGGACTTCGCCCTCGGAATTGCGGATCACCAGGAGCACCGGGAACTTCTGCGCCATCCAGTATTCCGCGTGGCGCTGCTTCTTGAGCGTGAAGATTTCGGCGCCGTCGCCCCTGCGCTTGCGCGTGTAGGAATCGCCCGACTTGAGTTGCAGGTAGAGCTTCGCGCCGGTGGCCTCGTGCGCGTCGTCATTGAACTCAATCTCCATGTCGATGCCCTGATCGCTCACATTGAACTCCCGGCTGATCTGGTCCGCGAGTGCCACGGTGGAGATTACCTCGCCCACCAGCGCGCGTTCCTTGCTCTGGTTGCTCAGCTCGATGGCGGACTCCTCCTGCATCTCGCGGACCCGCTGCTGAATCTCCGGGCTGGCGAAGCACTGCTCCATCTCATCCCAGAGCAGCACCCGCTGCTCGCAGCCCACGCAGATGATGCTCGGCGTCTCCTCCTTTTTCTGGCGGAGCTTGAAAGAGCCCGTCGCTTCCGGCTGCGGTGGCCGGCCTCGCAGCCAGTCGTTGAGCCGCTTCATCGCCACCTCGCGATTGCCCACCGGCGTGCCGCACTCCGGGCAGACATAATGCCGCAGCCGCTCCACGTCGCGCGCGTGCTGGAGCAGGTGCTCGTGGACGTATTTGCTGAAGATGATCTTCTCCTCCATCGAGACCGCCGGGTCGAAATACACCTCCAAATCGCCTACCCCGGGCGCGCGCCGCGTCAGCTTGATGCCGAGCTGTTTCCCGGCGTTCGTCTTGAAATCGGCGGCGTAACGCCACAGCTTGTCCTGCTGGAACGCGTCGCTGTGGTGCAGGCGCACGACCAGCGTTGCATAAATCTCATCGAGGAATCCCGTGAAGCGATAGTCCACGAGCACCGCCGGAAGCTTCGGCTGCTCCTCTCGTTCGCGGCGATAATAGCTGGGAAAGACGAGCAGATTGCCCTTCGACGTCGGCTGCCGCAGGCAAAGGCCGCGCTCCACGAGCGTCTGGTGCATGGCCAGCAGGACGAAACGCTCGTCGTCGCCTTCCAGCTTTCCGATGGACGACTCATACATCAGGTCGCCCTTCAGCACCCGCTCCTCCATCAGGCAGCCGCGCTGATTCTCGTCCGCCTGCAACGTCCGGATCACGGCTTGCGCGTAGGCGTTGATGCGCTCCGGCTGGAGCAGCACCCAACTGCCGAATGCCAGTTCCCACACCACGCCGGGACCGGCAAGCAGCGTCAGCACCGCGCGCAGTTCTGCATCGTTAAACCGCGCCAATTCGCCGGTCAGCCGGAGTTGCAGCGTCTCGCGCAGTTCATTGAAGCGCATCAGTACCCGGCCATTCTCCTTGAGCGCGATGATCTCCTCCTTGAGCCGCTTGAAAAGCACCTCCGTGGTGCGGCAGGGAAGCTCGTCCCACTTGATGGCGTCGAGGATGGCCTGCTTGAGTTCCTCGCAGCCCGTATTCTTCTTCGCGCTCGTTTCCAGAAAGCCCCCGAATTTCCGATCCGCCGCAAACTTCTCGACCTCGCTCCGGCTGACGCGCAGGCCGCCGGCATCCACGCGCCCGGCGACCAACAGCTTGGCGAACTCCTTTCGGGAAGCGCGGGTGAGATCGCGGTCCCACTGGCCCAGTGTCTCGAAGAGGTCTTCCTTCTGGCCGTCAAAGACCAGCACCGCGAGAGCGGTTTCGTCCATGTAAAGCTGGTGGATCAACCGCTGGTCCGCCTGCCCGCCGAAATCCCAGAGCCAGATTTCCCGCTCGACGCCCTTGCCCCCCGATACCGGCAGCTTCCACTGCGTCGCCCACGCGCCGACCGTCGAGTCACTGGGCTGCCAGTCATTCAAAGCGAGCCGCTTGGAAAGTCCCGTCTTGCCCGTACCGCTGTCGCCGACGAGGAGGATCTTGGCATTCGTGTATTGAACTTGATCGAGCGGAGACAGCCCCGCATCTGCAGATGACCCTGCATCCTTTACGAATTCCGATAGATCCCACATTCGAATTCCGCCCCAAGTGTCACCGGAAAACGCATGGTGTTGATCGGCGCTCCATTCCAACCCCCTAACAGCCATGCTACACTTGAGGATATGCAAGCATCGCCCCGTCTTTAGGTCCCAAAGACGCACCGTCTCATCTCTGGAGCCAGAAAGGGCATAATGCCGATCAGCCCTCCAAACTATTTTCAAGATGGAGGCGGTGTGACCTTCCAACACAAAGAGGCAGCGTCCCGTTTTCACATCCCACAACCGGACGGTGTTATCTGAAGAACCGGACAGGGCAAGTTGGCCGTCGGGACTCCAAGCCGCGCTCGTGATAGCGCCTGAGTGACCCTCGAGCACGCTCACACAGTGGCCGGTCTGGACCTCCCATACTCGAAGAGTTTGATCCGTAGCCCCGGAAAGCGCTAGCTTGCCGTCAGGACTCCAAGTTACACACTTAATCCAGTGCGTGTGCCCTTGGAATACAGAGAGGCCGCGGCCTGTCTTAACCTCCCAAAGTCGGACGGTTTTGTCATCGGATCCGGACAGGGCGCGCTGGCCCTCCGGGCTCCAAGCTACATCATTCACTGAGGCAGTGTGTCCTTTGCACACCAACAGACAGCGGCCCGTTTCCACATCCCAAACCCGGACCGAATTGTCATCGGATCCGGAGAGGGCGCGTCTGCCCTCCGGACTCCAAGCCACACCCAAAACAGTGCCCCTATGGCCCCTGAACTCGCGAATCGAAACTCCTCGCGCTATGTTCCATAATCGCATCGTGTTGTCGTAGCCTCCCGAGAGGGCTCGAACTCCATCCGAATTGAATGCGAGGGAATGTATTTCTGACTTAACCGAAAAGAACGACTTCTGCTCAGACCCTCCCTCGCAGCGAATTGCTGGCTCTTCAAGCTGGCGTGTGGCCGGAGGTCTAGAGGCTTCGAGGAGCCTCGCATACCCCTGCTCGCGTTCCGCCGGAAGCCAGTTGATGTAAAGGAATTGCGCCAAGGAGCCTTTGATGGGGGCGTCGTCGAGTCGCAGGGGAAGGAAGCGGCGCTCCTTGTTCAGCGGGTCGCGAAACCGGAATATGCCGGATTCCAACTGCGCCCAGTCTGAGCCGAACGCATTCGCCGACATGCAGAGCACCAGCACGCGCGAATGCTCCAGCCCTTCCTCGATCTTCGCCGGGATGCTATCGCCGGGCTTGAGCACCCATTCATCGAACCACACCTTCACCCCGTCCGACCGCAACCGCTCCGCGAGCGGGCGCACCACCGCCTTGTCCTTCGCGCTGTAGCTCAGGAAGACGTCGTATTCAAAGTCGGCATCCACGATGTCCGTTATCTCACATCCCACAATCCGAGTCGATGCTACAGCGGGCCGAAGCCGAAGCATGCTCCTTTACCGAAGAATCGCTCTGAATGGTGGGCGGCGAAGTTGCAGCGCAATTGCGAGCGCGATCTCCTCGTCATGAAAACTCTGTGCAGAGTAGGCTGGTGCGTGGTGCGGGTATGGGAGTGTGATCTCGCCCTGAAGTATTGGCCACGTATTGCTGCTCGCATTAAGCGGGCGCCTTATCTCAGAGAATCAGAGAAACCGCGTGGCTGCACCTCGAAAAATCGGCGTGAACCCGAGGAAGTTTTCACCAGACAAGTCGACTGCTTCCGCGTGCCGAATCGCTCCGGTCAGGATTCCCTGCGCTTCGATTTCGCTGATTGCTTTCAGAGCTGTCGGCGTCGTGCATTGCAGCAGCGCCACGTGCTGTCACTTCGACTCCACGCAGAAACCACCGCAGCCACGACCCCAATCGCCGTGGGGTCCGCACTCGTTGCAACAATTCATTATGTTCCTGGCGATGCGCTTCGACGAAAACTGAGAGATAAAGGAGCGGCTGCGTGAGCCGACCGCGCTCGATCAGGAACAGTGTGATTAGCAGGCGGCCCACACGGCCGTTTCCATCGAGAAACGGATGAATCGCCTCGAACTGCTCATGCATCACCGCGCACTGAATCAGATCCGGCAACGCGTCGCGCTTGTATAAGAAAACATCCCAGTCGCCAAGGGCTGGCATCAGTTCGTCGAGGGGCGGCGGGACATACACGGCATTCTCCGGCGTGCTGCCCTGCGGTCCAATCCAGTTTTGTGAGCGCCGAAATTTCCCGGGCGTTTTGTCATGACCGCGAGCATTCCGCATCAGGCGCTTGTCCAATTCGCTCACCAACCGCAAAGACAGGGGCAGCGATTTCAACCGCTGAAGACCATGCGTCATCGCCCCGATGTAGTTGCGGACTTCGGGGATGTCGCCGCTCTCGGCGTCGCTCATTTCCAACGCTTCTGCTTCAAGGACTTCCGAGAGGCTGGCGCGCGTCCCTTCGATCTTGCTGGAGAGGACCGCTTCCTATCGCATCAGAGGATCAATCAAGAGGTGCGGATTCGGCAGGAGCCGGCCCACACCCGCCAGTTCGCTCAAGGCGGCATCCGCGCGAGATTGCGCTACCGCCAAGGCAGCGTCGTATTTCAATGGCGGCGGCAAGGGGGCTGGGACAAAGGCGAAAAAGCCACCCGGTTGTTTGACGAGGCGGCCCGCTTCCCTGCTCTTGAAGTCCTGCGGTTTCATTTTTCGATTGAGAGTTCCAACTAAAGGAAGCTTTCTTCAACTCCTTCGTTATTAAAGAAAAACCCCAGTTTCTTTATTAAGCTCTTCGGTAATTAAACCAATCTTTGTCGAGCCTCTCCCAACCGGCGACCAATCTGAAACCGGCTCCTGCCGGAAAGTTCGATGAAGAGTCAGGCACCGCGCCGCACAAGACCGGAGAGCCGACGAGGTAAACCGGTGTGCCGAGCCGACCGAAGTCCCCGGAAGGTCGGGCGCTCCCCGTTGCTAATTGAAGGATTCAAAGCCCCGCTGCGGCGGGGCGCATCCCCTCCGAGCGCTCCTACTTCTTCTTGAAGCTGTAATCTGCCAGCTCCGAGCCGTACTTGATTTCGCCGGCTTCTGAAGTGGTCTTTACCAGGCCGACCCCGTCCGCGTACCAATAGGTCTTGGTGACCGGAGCCGAGCTCCCGGTAACCTCACTGACCACTTTCATTGCGCGAAACTTTCCGGCCGGAACCGTTATCTCTTCGGACCCAACCACTCGGTTTTTTTCGAGCATCGGGGTCTGGGTGTAATCCTTGCCGCTCCACTCCCATTTCGCTTCGGGAGCGGGCGGGCTCGGCAGGTATTGTTTGGGCGGTTCGTATTTTGCCTCCAGGCCTTCATGCTCGGGGTAGCGCTCGCCATGCAGCAAAACCCAGCCCTTCGCCTTGGAGAACCAGAGATGGATTTTGACCTGGCTGTCTTTCGGGCCAGCCAGTTTTTCAACCTGATAACGGACTGAGCCGTCGGCCTGCTTTTCTTCTCCAAGAACTTTCAGCGTGTACTCGCTCTGGTCCGCGCTATTGCGGTAGGTCCACGAATCCCCGACCCGCAAAGGGAAATAGTCTGTGGAAGCTTTTGGTTCCTCGGCCTGGGCACTGGAGACCGAGGCCAGGGTTAAGAGGGCGAGCGCGAGGAGGGTTCTATTCTTGTTCATAGGTGGGCTAAATATTATTTCCGAGGCCGGGAGAATGAAACCGGGAAGACCCGATTATCCGGCGGTGTATTATACATCGTTCCTTCCCAGCGGATGTCACTGGCGGAATCGATCAGGCTGAGTTCGATCCGGGCGCTGAGACGATCGTGGGTATATTCGTCCAGGAACAACCGGCCCTTTGGATTTCGTCCTTCCAAGCGCAGAACCAGACTCGTGTTTTTCGACAGCGTGTACGTGCCGCTCACGCGTCCACTCGGTTCAAAACGCAACTGAAAGGAGGCATCGTAAGGGCCGACTTTCCCCCGATAGGAATACTCGCCGGTTGTCCCGCTCTCTTCAGCGGAATTTGAGGCAGCGGGGGGCTGGGACGTAGCGGCGGTGGCAGGCCCGCTCTCGAAGAAGACCGCGAGCACGCGCTTGTCCGGAGGCGTGTTGCGCATGGTTCCCTCCCAGCGGCTGGCGCCACCCGTTTCCAACCGGGCGAGGTCGAGGTGGGCAGTGATCCGTTCGCCCGTGAATTCATCGAGCAGCAACTTGTCCGAGGTGCGGCGGCCTTCGAGACGATAGGTCGAACCGCTCTGGGAATAGGTGCCGGTAACCCGACCGTCCGGTTCAAAGCGCAGGCGAAAGGTCGCTTCTTTGGCCCCAATTTTGCCCGTGAAGACTTGTTCGCTGGCGCTGACTCGACCTGGACCCGTCGGCGGTGCTTCGCCGGAGGTCGCGGCCGCGGGCGATCGAACGGCGGCCATTGGCATTGCCGTCGGACTGGCGACCGCAATCGCCGGTGGTGAACTCGTGGCGGCGGGCGAAGCCGCGGCCGGCGCCGGAGTTGTTGCGACTACCTCGTGGACTGTCGTGGCTTGGTTCGGTCGCCTCGAGAAATACCACGCTGCTATTCCGGCCAACGCAACGACCGCAATGGAAACCGGAAGCAATTTGGACGGCTTCCGGGCTGCCGGAGCCGCACTCGTTTGAGGCACGAGGGGAGCCGGTGGTTCGGGCGCCTTTGGCGGATCGACCACTCGATGGATTCCGGCGATAAGGCGGTCCGCGTGATGATGGAAGTCGATCCCTGTGTCGAGAGCGAGGCCATTTCGAAACGCCAGGCCTTCCAGTTCCGGCGGAAGATTTTTTGCTTCCGGCATCGGGGTGTTGTTGATCAGGACCGGGATAATCGGGATGCCATGCTCCAGGGCGCTCGCCACTTCAAGCCGAACAAAATCGGTCGGATCGTCGATGCGGCGGTTTGCCGGCTCTCGGCCGCCGCACCACTCCGGCCCAATGATCGCGACCACGACTTTGGCGCGTTGCAGAGTTTGTTTGATATGTTCGCGGAAATCGACGCCGTAGGGGATTGAATCGAAATCCATGAAGACGCTGCCTTTGCCGAACTCGGCCTGGAGCCGATCGTAAAGCCGGCCCGCGACCGGGCTGGAGTCCTGCCGGCGATAAGAGATTGCGATCATCGACTCCCGCGAATCGTCATAACGGATCGCGCGTGGTTCCGTCAACCTCAGGAAGCAAACGCTTATTCATCCGATCAGGAAAGGTTCTCGATCATTTGGGCGACTGGCAAGCTTAACCCGATGGGGTTAGCGCCGCCGCGCGATGACTTCGAGAAAGAGCGGCGTCGTGAACAGTGTCCGCGGGTCCGCTTTCGCTTCCTTAAATTCGCGCCGGACCGACTCCGTCCATTCTTCGGTCGCATGGCCGAGCTCGCGCAAGCGGGCGAGATTGATTTCGATGAAACTCGCCGGCCATTCCCAGACGTAGCTCGCCGGCGAAATCGTCACGATGCGCGGATGGGCTTCGATGATCTCGAGGCCTGCCTCGTGGAGCAGGGCCGGAAATTGAACCGCCACGTTCGGTTCGCCTCCGGCGGCCTTCCAGCTCGTCATCACTTTTTCGGAAAATTCTTCCAGGGCCGGACGGCGGGGCGCGAACTGAAATGTTTCGTAATGGCTGTACTCATGAAACATCGCCAGGCCGCCGGGCCGCAAAGCGCGGGCAATGTTTGCGATCAGTTTCGCCGGCGACGCCACGAAGCACGCCACCCATCGGCACCAGGCGAAATCAAAGTTCAGCGGCCCGATTTCGGTCTCGACCAGGTCGGCCTCGCGAAAACGCACCTGCGAGAGCCCGCGCTCCGCGCAGACGCGTTTCGCCACTTCGAGAAAACGCGCTGAGCGTTCCACCGCGAAGACTTCGCCGGTGGGACCGACAATTTCCGCGAGATCAACGGTCGCGTAGCCAGGACCAGCGCCGACATCGAGCACGCGCGAGCCAATCGTGATTCCGGCGCGCCGCCAGCAATCGGACGCGACCGGTCGCCAGACGCGATGCTGCAACCCGAGACGCGCGACTTCTTCATCGTGCGTGCCGAGCACGTAATCCGTTTCGCCCTTGTTCGGCATAGATCAGTCAGCACAAAATCGGGCTCGAAGACAAGGACGGAATTCAGGCACCGTCAGGCGGGCGGCGAAAAAGGCGGTTTCAAATCGCCGCTCCTGGTGACGAAGCGCACCGCCTCAATCGGTATCGCGCGCGTACCAATCGATCTTGCGCGTCACCCACATCACGACCGCGAGCAGGACAAAGAGCGCGACCGTTCCCATGAGCAAGGCGTAGTCCTGCTGACGCAGGGTGATGTAAAGAAAGGTGTAAACACCGATCAATCCGCCGCCGATGATCAACGTGCGCGCCCCGCCCCCCAGAAAATAGCTGCAATACCAGGTGATCAACCCTGTCGCAGTCACCGTCGCGATAATATAGGAAAGGGTGAAGCCGATGAACTCGGAGGCCGAGAGCAGCGCGAGATAAAAAAGGCAGAGGGCCGCGCCCACCATCAGGTATTGGAGCGGATGGATTTTCTGGCGCGCGGTGATTTCAAAGAGGAAAAAGGTCGTGAAGACGAGGACGAAAAAGAGGACGCCATATTTGATCGAGCGTTCGACGTAACGGTAGGCGTCGAGAACGCGCAGGAATTGCGCGCCGAAGAGTGAATTGGAAACCGCCGTGGTGCTGAATCGTTCGTTGCCCGAACGGCTCGTCCAGCGCTGTGGATAATCGCGGCCATAATAGGAAACCTTCCAGGTGGCGTCGAAGCCGTCCGTCCGCACATTCCGTTCCGCCGGGAGAAACGCCCCGCGAAATCCCGGGTCCGGCCAGTTCGACTTGAGCGAGACAACGTTGTGGATGCCGAAAGGCGCAAAGAAAATTCCGCTGCTTCCGTTCAGATCGAGCGCGATGGAAAAGTTGGTCGGCACCGCGATCGGCTGATCGCTGGCGAGCTGGGCGGTAATTCCGGTCGTGTACCCGGGCAACTGGGAGCCGGGCTGCAACTGGATCTTTTTCCCGCCCCAATCGAGCAACAGACTCTCACGCGTCCCGCGCAGGTCGCTGACCGCGAGGGTCACGCTGGCGTCTTTCCAGAGCACGTCTTTCGGGTCGATCTTGAGCGCTGCCATGTCGGGCGCGGGAAATTGCCCGGAAAGCTTGATCGTTCCGCGGAAAACGGCGGCATCGTAAATTCCGCGATGGAGCGTCTGGTTTTGCAGATCGCCGCTGACTTCGAGGGTGTCGGGCAGAAAATAGGCGAACGCCACCGTCGTTTCCGCTACTTCGCGCGTTTCGACGCGGCCATCCGGCAAGGTCACTGACCGAACCACGGTTCCATGATGGAGATAGGGCACCACCAGAACCGGTCCGATGATGTTCTGCTCTTTCCCCCACGACGCGGTGATGTCATTGACGGCTTCGTTCCTCCGCTCGAGCCGATCGTTCAGCACCCCTTGGATCATGAGGAGCGGAATCAGCATCAGGAGGATGAGCGCGCCGACTCCGAGCAGCTTCAGCATTGAGCTGCTTCGGCGTTTGAAAAATGGCTGCGATTTCGGCAGCGGTGGCGGTGCGTCGGGCATGACAGGTGAAATTGCGAAACTCCCTTTGTTTGGGCAACAACAATACGCCCGAAGAAGCCGGAATTGCGGAGAGAATGGTGACTGAGAGTTGCGGCAGCGAATATGCTTTACCTTGTCCGCAATTTATCAAATACCCGTCGAATCTGATTCCAACCACTTCCCCTCATGAAACCGTCAACTCTCCTTTTTCTCTTTCTCGCCCTAATCGTAATTTCAACTGGCCCCGGTTATGGCCAGGATCGACCGAAGAATAAGCAGGAAGCGGAAGCGATTGCCGCAGGCCTGAAATTTCAGGAGGGCGAAATTGTCCTGAAGGATGGCTTGGCTACGTTGAAAGTTCCCGAAGGTCTCCGGTTCCTCAACGGCCACGATGCGTGGACAGTCCTGGTCCAATTATGGAATAACCCGCCGATGCCGTCTCCGCTTGGTTTGATCATGCCGGCCGACGCGGGCCCGCTGGATCCGAATGCATGGGCGGTGATCATTACCTACGAAGAGGAAGGCTACGTCAAAGACAAGGATGCCGAGAAAATCGATTACGCGGACCTGCTCAAGCAGATGCAGAAGGACGCCCGCGAAACGAACAAGGAACGCCAGAAACAGGGATACTCCACCGTAGAGCTGGTTGGCTGGGCCGCCCCACCTCATTACGACAAGACGGTGCACAAACTCTATTGGGCGAAGCAGCTGAAATTCAGCGGCGGAGATGAGGACACTTTGAATTACAATATTCGGATCTTGGGACGGCGAGGGGTGCTCGTTTTGAATGCCGTCGCCGCGATGTCGCAGCTTCCGGAGATCGAGAGAAGCGCGCCCAAGATTTTGAGCGCGATCGATTTCAATCCGGGCAATCGCTATGCTGATTTCAGCGAAGCCTCCGGCGACAAGGTGGCGTCGTACGGCATTGCCGCTTTGGTGGCGGGCGGAGTGGCGGCGAAGCTCGGTCTTTTCAAAGGGCTTTGGGTCCTTCTGCTGGGCGCAAAAAAGTTTGTTGTCATTGGCGTCGTCGCGCTGGTGGCTTTTCTCCGGAAGCTATTCGGCAGGAACAAGGCCGCGACGAACACGGACGGAACGACCGCGAGTTAAGGGGAAGTCCCGGCCGGTTTGGAGACACGGCGCAGAGAGCGGCTTAAGAACTCGAGAATCCGGGTTTGATACTCCGCCTTGCCGAATCGGCAGAGATCCACATGCTGGGCCCGTGGGACTATCCAAAGCTCTTTCGGCTCGGCTGCCGCTTCGAACATCTTTTCGAGCTCGGCCGGGGTGGTATGTCGGTCCGCCGATCCGCCGATGAATAGCTTTGGGCTCGGAAGTTTTGCCGCGTGATCGATCGGCCGGAGCGCGCTTCCCCTCACGCCGAGGCGAGGTCCGAGTTGCCAGGAAAGAAATGGCGTCAGGATCCTCGACCAATTTCCCAATCGCATCGAGATGCGATCGCCGATCGCTTCACGAAGTGCTGGGTAAACCTGTTCCAGAACCAGGGCATCGATTTGCAATGGAGGTTCCGCCAGCATCGCCGCGGCGCCCCCCATCGAAACTCCAATGACTCCCACCTTTTCATCCGGTGAGCGAGACCGGGCAAACGCAACGGCGGCTCGCGCGTCCCTGCTTTCGAGGTAGCCGAACGTGATCTGCTTACCCGGGCTTTCGCCGTGGGCCTGAAAATCGAATACCAGGACCGCATACCCCCCCGCGGACAAGAATTCGGCACGATCGAGCATATCGAGACGACAGGCCCGCACTCCATGCATGACGACGACCACGCCCTGGCTGGCGCGTCCGGGTAGGAACCAGCCGTGGATCTGCGAGCCAGACTCACTCGGGAATTCGACCGTTTCGCCCGTAAGGTTGGAGGGGAGGCTGCCGATCTCCCGCGGATGAGGAGCAGTGAGAAGAGTGCCGGCGACGAATGCGGCCAGCCCGAGGAGCAAAACAAGGATCAACGCCGCTACAGCGATTTGTCTGATTTTCATCTCCGGAATTGATCGCGCCAGAGTTTTCAGCGAAGGACGACGCGGAGCAACATGAAGTCACGCAAGGCAGCGGTCGTTTTTATCTTCATCACCGTCACGCTCGATATGCTGGCGCTGGGGCTGATCATGCCGGTCCTGCCGAAACTGGTTCTGAATTTTCTCGGCGGAGACACGCCGAATGCCGCGAAGATGTTCGGCATTTTCGGGACCGTCTGGGCGCTGATGCAGTTTCTCTTTTCGCCCGTGCTCGGGGTCTTGTCGGACCGGTTCGGGCGGCGGCCGGTCATACTGCTTTCGAATTTCGGGCTCGGCCTCGATTACATCGTAATGGCCCTGGCACCGACCCTGAGCTGGCTCTTTGTTGGGCGGGTGATCTCGGGGATCACCGCGGCCAGCATCACGACGGGCACCGCCTACGTCGCGGACGTGGTGGCGCCAGAGAAACGCGCCGGCGCCTTTGGGATGATCGGGGCGGCGTTCGGAGTCGGCTTCGTCCTTGGCCCGGCGCTGGGTGGGCTGCTGGGGAATTCCGATCCGCGCCTGCCGTTCTGGGTCGCGGGCGGGTTGAGTCTGGCAAATGCGCTTTACGGATATTTCGTCCTGCCGGAATCGCTCCCGCCCGAGAAACGCAAGGCCTTCACCTGGCGCCGCGCGAATCCGGTCGGCTCGCTCGTGCTCTTGCGTTCGCATCCGGAATTGTTTCAGCTCGCGACGATTCAGTTCATCGGTTACGTGGCCCACGAAGTCTTCAACGTCTGGGCGCTCTACACGATCTTTCGTTACGCCTGGAGCGAGGGGACGATTGGACTTTCGCTCGCGCTGGTTGGCGTTTGCTCGATCGTGATTTCGAGCTGGATCGTGCCCGCGATGGCGTCGCGGCTGGGCGAACGCCGCACCCTGTACATAGGCCAACTCTTTGGCGCGCTCGGAATGGTCCTGGCTGGCGTGGCGCCCACCAGCGGATTCTTTTTCCTCTCCATCCCCGTGATGATGATGTGGACGGTTTCAACGCCCGCCGCGCAGGGAATGATGACGCGGAGAGTGGGCGAGTCAGAGCAGGGGGAATTGCAGGGTGCCATCAGCAGTCTTTGCAGCCTCGCCTGGATCCTGGGACCGGGCCTGTTCACCTACATCTTTGCCTACTTCATCGACCAAAAAAATGGATGGAACCTTCCCGGCGCGCCCTGGTACCTCGGAGCATTCCTTCTCTTTGTCGCAATGATTTTGGCGACGCGTATCCCGCGGTTGCCCGCCGTAGCCGGGATCAGTGATCCGGGGCTTCCACCACGCGCAAACTGACAAGATTGGGCGGGGATCGCCAATTCCGGCGATAGCCGGAATATTTCGCATTCGCGAGACAATGCCCGAGCGTGTCCACTCGGACGGCAAAAGAGTTGCTGCAAATGGAAACCGTTTAAGGCCACTTTACTCTTCCGCAACGAACTCTCTCTGTGAGACATAGGACCATCCTCGTGCTGCTGCTCTGCGGCATTTTTTATCCGCAGCTTGCCTTGGCAGATGAGGAGACGCGGCAGGTGCAGGAGGAATTGCGCAAGCGGCATCTTTTTTTTCGCGACATCGATGGCCGCCCCAGTCTCGAATACGCGATCGCGCTAAAACGCTATCAGGCGCGCCAGGGCTTCGCCGTCACCGGCCTGGCCGATGAGATGACGCTCTATTCGCTTGGAATCGGGGAGCCGGCCTCGCCGGCGGAAGGGAAAGCCGATCTCCCTGACATCCCTGTCTTGAAGAGCGACGCCGCGTTGCGCGAACAAAGGCCCGCGCCGGCCCCAGTGCCGACGAAAGAACAAAACGCGGGGGCGGTGGCAAAGAGCGAGATCCACGCTTTTCTGCGTCGCTATTTCGATGCCTCCCAGTCAGCCAATCCCCAGGACGAACTCGCCTTCTATGCGGACCGGGTTGAATACTTCGATCATGGCGCGGTGGACAAGCCCTACATTCGAAACGAGCTCGCCGTTTACGACCAAAGATGGCCAGTCCGAAAATATTCGTTAGGCGATTCCGTGCGCGTGGTCAGGAATGGGAATTTCACCATCGCAAGAATCCGCGTCTCCTTTGACGTCGCGAATCCTCCGAATAACCGGACGGCCCACGGCAAGACCGACACTACTTTCAGCCTGGCCAAGCGTGGCGACTCGCTGGAAATTGTCTCCGTCAAGGAGGCCCGCGTCAGGCGTCCTTCCCGCCATCGCCGCCGGCCGCCGAATTTTCCGGCCGCGGTCGGGCGGACGATTCACCACGTTTTCCGAAGCATTTTCCACTAACTCGGCTTCGAGGTGGAATTGCGAATTCGGCAATCTGCGCGAACCTTCCCACCGTATGCAGCGCGGCGCGATTCGATCCTTTATCGTGGTTCTGTCGCTGGCGGCGTGGTTCGCGCTCTCGAATCACTGTGCGATCGGGGCCGCCGCGGGCCCAGCGGAATCCGCTTCCGAACCGACCGGCTGCCCGATGCATTCGCCGCCGGCCAAGAAGAAGCCCGCGGCTAAGACGCCCTGCTGCAAAGATCTTCGCGCGATCGTCGCAAAATGCGTCGCCGCCAATCCCGTCGCTCTTCGTCTGCTCGGTCCGCGCGACTACGCGACCGCGATTTTCGCGCCGCCCTTGCGCGTCGCTGTCGAGATCGAAGAACTCGATACCGGACCGCCCGGTTGTTTGAGTTTCGCCGAGTCTGTCTTGCAGGAGAGCATGCTTTCGCACGCTCCTCCTGTTCCCTGAACGCCTCGTAGTGGCAGGCGCGTGTGCGCCTGCATTTGTGTGCGGTCCTTAGCCGGTCGCAGCCATTCGTTCAGGAATTCAAAATGAAGAAGACAATATTATTTGTGATCGCCGGGTTGGCGCTGTTCGTGAGGACGAGCGCTCTCGCGGAAGTTTCCACCCAGAAATACACCTGCCCGATGCATCCCGAAGTGGTAACGGACGCGCCGGGAGATTGCCCAAAATGCGGAATGACGCTGGAGCCGGTGAAGGAGGAAGAAAGAAAACGTCCAACGCCCAACGTCCAACGCCCAACGTCGAAGTCAGAAAAGGAATTGTCCCAGGAAAAGCACGACATGCCGCAGCATCAGCATGAGATGACGATGGCGTCGTCGCTGAATATCGCGGAGCCGATGAGCCGGGAGAGTTCCGGGTCCAGCTGGGTCCCGGATTCGACGCCAATGTACGGCTGGATGCGCATGTTTGGCGACGACATGCTGATGCTGCATGGCGCGATCTTTCCGCGCTATGTAAATGCCAACACCCTCCGGGGCGACGATCGGATCGACGCGCCGAACTGGTTCATGGCGATGTATTCGCATCCCTTCAACGAAAACGCCCAGCTCGGTTTTCGTGGAATGATGAGTCTTGATTTGTTGACGGAAGGCGGCCGCGGTTATCCGCTCCTCTTTCAAACCGGCGAGACCTGGAACGGAAACGCGCTCCACGATCGGCAGCATCCGCACGATTTGTTCGACGAACTTTCGCTGAGCTACTCGCAAAAGTTCGGCAGGGATTTTTCGGCGTATCTCTATCTGGCATATCCGGGTGAACCGGCGCTGGGGCCGCCGGCGTTCATGCACCGGCTCTCGGCGATGGACAATCCCGACGCGCCGCTGAGCCATCACTGGCAGGATTCGACCCATGTCACTTTTGGAGTTGTGACGCTCGGACTGGTTTGGCGCGATTTGAAAATCGAAGGCTCGACTTTCAAGGGACGCGAGCCGGACGAAGTGCGCTACGATTTCGATGAGCCGAAGCTGGATTCGTTCAGCGGCCGAATTTCCTGGAATCCGACAAAGAACCTGGCGCTCCAGGTTTCGCATGGTTACCTCCACAGTCCCGAGGAATTGGAACCGGAGGCGAACCGCCACCGGACGACGGCATCTCTGATCTATAACAAACCGCGCGGTCCTGATTCTAATTGGTCGAACTCGATTGTCTGGGGACAGAACCGGGACGGCGACCACGGCAAGACGCAGTCGGTGTTGCTCGAGACAAATTACCAGCGCGGGCGGAACACGTTGTTCGCGCGCTACGAGCATGTGGAGAAACCGGGCCACGAACTGGTGCTCGATCCTGTCGACGAACACGGCGTATTTCCGATCAACGCTTGGACGGTGGGCTACGTCCGCGATCTGACGCACGGCGGCGGAGTGGACGTGGGATTAGGCGGCCAGCTCACAATCCATGATGTGCCGGACACTCTGGATCGCTATTACGGCGATGACGTTCCGTTCTCGTTCCAGGTTTTCCTGAGAGTCCGGCCTTCCTTGTTGGAGCATCACCATCACGACCAAATGACGCCGGCTGCGAAATAGAAAGACGAGGCATTCGAGAAAACTTGCTGGTTCGCCTGCTTGCGGCCAGCATCTCACGCCATGTCTTTTCGATTCTACTTCGCCATTCTTTTTTTCATCGCGGCTGCGACCGGAGCTGTCGCGGCCGAGAAACGCCTGATTACCGAAAAGGATCTCTTCGATTTCGTCTGGATCGGGGACGCGCAGGTCTCGCCGGACGGAGCCCGGGTCGCCTTTGTCCGGGTGACGGTGAATGAAAAGAAGGAAGGCTATAACACCTCGATCTGGATGGTGGCCACCACCGGGAAAGAGCTTCCGCATCGCTTGACCACCGGCGAGCGCGACTCGACGCCGCGCTGGTCGCCGGACGGGAAATTCCTGGCGTTCACGCGGACGACGGAGAAGGACGGCAAACCGGAGCCGCCCCAGCTTTTCATGCTTTCGATGGCGGGTGGCGACGCGTTTCCTTTCACCAGCCTTCCAAAAGGCGCGGGCGATCCCAAATGGTCGCCGGACGGGAAGCTGATCGTTTTCGCCAGCTCCTCAAATCCTGAGGATCTCGAGAAGCAGGAAAAGAAAAAGCGGAGGGAAGAGGAATTGAAGCGGGCGGCGGCGGCCGAGCTTTCGCCGACTCCCGGCAAGGATGGCGGGAAAGACAAACCGAAACCGGCTGACGACGCGGCGAAGAAAGCCGAGGCCGAAAACGAACGCGAGAGCGACATCCATGTCGTCACTCGCGCCGTTTATCGCTCGAACGACGAAGGCTATCTGGATTTCAAGCGGCCGCAGCATTTCTGGGTGGTGCCGGCGCCGCGTAACGCGGAGGAAAAAGTCCAGCCAAAGCAACTGACGAGCGGCCGCTTCGACGAGGATGGCGCCATCTGGTCGAAGGACAGCACGCAGATTTATTTCACGACGCTGCACAACGACGAGCCGTACTACGACCTGGCGAAGACCGAGGTCTATTCCATTTCGGTAAACGGCGGCGAGCCGTCCCGGATTACCACCCTCGATATGGACATCGGCAGCATGGCTTTGAGTCCGAATGGATTGCAGGTGGCCTTCATTGCCTCGGTGGAGCAACCGGTCAATTCCTATACGCAACCCGATCTCTGGGTGCTCGACCTCGTCAAGGACGCCAAGCCGCGGAATCTCACCGCCAATTTTGATTGGGACGTCGGCAGCAGCGTTTTCGGGGATAACGGTTCGCCGCGCGGCGGCGGCGGCAACCCGCCGATTTGGACGGCGGACGGGATGGCGATCGTCGAGAACTTCGCGAGGGAAGGTCAAACCAATCTGGGACAGTTTGACGTTGCGACCGGCGCGATGACCGAGATCACGAAGGGAGACCAGGCGATCACGCGTTTTCGCGCGGCGCCGGACGCCTCTAAGCTGGTTTATCTTCTGTCGACTCCCACCCGCATCGGCGATCTCTTCTGGCTCGAACGTGCCTCGGGGGAGGCGCGGCAATTAACCTTTAACAATGACGAGCTGTTTGGACAGCTCAACCTGACTGAGCCGGAGGAGATCCGCTACAAGAGCTTCGATGGGAAAATGATTCAGGCCTGGCTCCAGCGGCCACCGGGATTCGATAAGACAAAAAAATATCCGCTCATCCTGAACATCCATGGCGGTCCGCACGCCGCCTACGGCTTTGTTTTCGACCACGAGTTTCAGTGGATGGCCGCCAAAGGTTACGTGGTGCTTTATCCGAATCCGCGGGGAAGCACGAGCTACGGCCAGGAATTTGGCAACGTGATTCAATATCATTATCCCGGCGACGATTACCAGGACCTCATGCTCGGGGTGGATGAGGCGATCAAGCGCGGCTACATCGATGAGAAAAAACTGGGTGTGACCGGCGGCAGCGGCGGCGGATTACTGACCAATTGGGTGGTCGGTCATACGACCCGTTTTGCCGCGGCGGTTGCCCAGCGCGACATCGCCAGCTGGATCGATTGGTGGTACACCGCCGATTTCACGCTCTTTCAACCGCGCTGGTTCAAGGCGCCGCCCTTTCAAGACCCCGAGGATTTCAAGGCGCGCTCGCCCATCACCTACATCAACGAGGTAAAGACGCCGATGATGTTCATCCTGGGCGAGAACGATTCCCGCACTCCTCCGGGCGCGGGCGGGGAACAAATGTTTAGGGCGCTGAAGTTCAGGAAGATTCCGACGGTGATGGTGAAGTTTCCGAATGAGACGCACGAGCTGTCCCGGGCGGGCCAGCCGTGGCACCGAATCGAACGGCTCCAGCATATTGTGGGTTGGTTCGATCGCTGGCTGATGGGGGTGGCGAAGCCGGAGTATGAGGTCGGGCCGGGCGAAGTGCCGGTGAAACCAAGTAACGCCCCGAAGCCGAAGCCGCCCGGAAATCGGTAGCGCGGCCCTGCTCCCATCCCGAGACGCCGTCACCCTTGGAGGGAGTTTGCGTTCGTTGTTATCCAGGGCCCCGCTGCAGTCCCGGAGGGACGTCGGAGATAAAGCCCGGAGTGGAACGAAGCGGAACTCCGGGTTGTGATGGCGTCGGCACAAGCCCCTGAAAGGGGCGACGGATCGCGAACGGAGGAGAACGAAGCGCAGCCTCCGTTTTCCGTCACTTTGGCAGGGGTTCGGTGTCGTGGTTACGGGATACCCGGAGTTCGCTTCGCTCACTCCGGGCTGTTAATCCTTCGCGCCTTTCGGCGCTCGAATCGCATCCGCCTTTCCTGCAGTGGAAACAGGTTCACCGGATCGCGGCTTGCCGATTTACCCGCAGAAGGCAGAATGTCCCGAAATGAAACTTCGTCCGCAAAGTTATCACGACATCGAACGGATCATCGAATTCGATTTCGTGCGCGCGACGGAGGCGGCGGCCCTGAATTCGCTTCCGTGGCTGGGGCGCGGCGAAAAGGAGAAGGCCGACGCCGCGGCCTGCGACGCGATGCGCGGAATGTTCGACCTGATGAACATCTGCGGCGAAGTCGTAATCGGCGAAGGAATCAAGGACGACGCCCCGGGCATTTTCAAAGGCGAACAGCTTGGGAAATGGCTTCCCGGGACGCCTCAATTCGACATTGCGATCGATCCCATCGACGGCACGACGAATATCTCGAAGGGCGCGCCGAATTCGATCAGTTGCATCGCCGCGGCCAGTCCGGAGAAGGGAGTGAAAGTCGCGCTGCGCGACATTCCTTCCTTTTATATGACGAAGCTCTCCTACGGTCCACGAGTGTTGCAACACATGCAGATCACCGGCATCGACACGCTCAAGATCGAGAGCCCGATCGACGAAATGCTGCGCGTTATCGCCCAGGCCCTGAACAAGCGGGTCCAGGACGTGGTCGTGATGATGCTCGATCGGCCCCGGCACAAGGAGATCGTCGCGGAAATCCGGGCGGTAGGCGCTTCTCTGCGGATGATCAGCGACGGCGACATCGCGGCGGCCATGGCGCCCGCCCTTCCCGACAGCGGGATCGACGTCTATTTTGGAATCGGCGGATCGCCGGAAGCTGTCCTGGCCGCCGCGGGCATCAAATGCCTGGGAGGCGACATGCAATGCGTGATGTGGCCCCGCGACGAGAAAGAACGCAAGAGTCTGATCGCCGAGGGGTACGAAGCCGATTTGGGCCGCGTTTTTTTTGCCGACGATCTCGCGAATGGGAAGAACATCATTTTTTGCGCAACCGGCATTAGTGACAGCGCGCTGCTGCGGGGAGTGAAGTCGCAGGGAGCTACCGCGGTCACTTATTCCATCCTCATGCGGGCGAAGAGCCGGACGGTTCGATTCATCAAGGCTTTACACGACCTCCAGAACAAAACGATCCGGCTCCGGTCGGATAATCGCGAGCACAAGATTTGAGAGAGTCGGCGCGCCGGGGATATCTCTGCAACATCTCCTCGACATCCCACTAATCGTCTGGTCAAATCTTCCTACACCCATATGAGACTAGTACCCAAGACCGAACTGGCGCCGGAGAATGGCTGTATCATCGACACGAAGTGGAAGGTGGGCCCGTTAAGTTACCACGCCTGCGCGAGCATTACCGGGCAGGTGCACGCGGCGCACAACGCGCCCATGCCGGAACTCGTGATCTTCGACCACGTTGGATTCAAAGGGGCTGCCTGCCGCACGAACCTCAGCTTTCATTTCCTGGGCGATTTTTGGAACGACCGCATCAGTTCGCTCATCATCGTCAGCGGCGTCTGGCGGTTTTATCGCGACGAATATTACAAGGGCGACCATTGGGATCTGGGCCCCGGGTTCTACGAGTGCTTTTTCAAGGACAAAGGCCCGGACGACGTCATTAGCTCCTTCCAGGCGATCGAGCTGACGTAAGCGCGTTCCCCTCGCGAATGAAGGCACAGCTCGGCTTGGCCGCGTTGTTGTTTTCCGCAGCGGTCGCCACCGCGGCGGAATCGCGCGGAGTTTCACGAACGGCCCAACTCGACGGGGCAAAGGTCCATTACACGGATTACGGCACCGGGGAAAACGCGCTTCTCTTCGTTCACGGCTGGGCGTGTGACGAAACCTTCTGGTCCGGACAGGCGGCAGCGCTCGCGGAGAAGTATCACGTCATCACGATCGACTTGCCCGGACATGGCCAAAGCGATAAGCCGCAGATCGCTTATACGATGCCTTTGTATGCGCGGGCCATCGACGCGGTGCTAACCGACGCCAAAGTGAAATCGGCGACCTTGATCGGCCACAGCAATGGGACGCCGGTGATTTGGCAATTTTACCGAAAGTATCCGGCGAAAACACGGGCACTGGTCATCGTGGATGGCGGGTTGCGGCCGTTTTTGAACAAGGAGGCGATGGAGAAATTCGTCGCGGAATTGAAAGGGCCGAGCTATGCGGACAACGTCGGCAAACTGATCGATAACATGACGAGTCCGATTCAGGACGCGGCAATGCGCGAGAAGATCAAGACCTCCATGCTGAAAACGCCGCAATATGTGGCGGTCCCGGAGTTCGAGGCGACGGTCGATGACGCGTTATGGAAGCCGGACAAGATCAACGTTCCGGTGCTTATGGTTCTGGCGAAGCAACCGCTTTGGTCGGCCGAATACGAACAGTTCGCGCGCGGGATCGTGCCCGATCTGGATTATCAGGTCTGGGAGAAGGTCAGCCATTTTCTGATGATGGAACAGCCGGAGCGATTCAACCGCGCTCTGGTCGCGTTTCTCGAAAAGCACAAGCTTATGCCGTAGCCAACCCGAGAACGGTTTCCGCGCAACCCCACGACAGGGTAAAACCGGCGCCGCCGTGGCCGTAGTTGTGGATGACCGTGCGGCTGTCGCGCAGTTTTCCCGCCGCGACGCGAACGCCGCTGGAGCGGCTCGGACGCAAGCCGACGCGTTCGCGGATCAAAGGCGGCGTTGGCCGGCCGAGGACTCGTTCGCATTCGGTGATGAGCTGCGCGGTTGTTCTGGGATCGGGCGTGCGGTCGTCGCTCACGTCATTCGTGCCGCCGATCACGCAATCGTTCGATCGCGGGATGGCGTACATTAACGGCGGGTCATCGCAGACGACGGCGTAAGCCAGGTCGAACTTTTGGACGACCGCGACCTGGCCGCGATGTGGTTCCATTTCAGGATCGGGCGCCAGCTCGCGCGCTCCGATGCCGGCGCAATTGACGATCAGGTCAAAGGCGGCGTCGATTTCCTCCAGCTTGTCGAAACGAGTCCCGCTGCTGAGCGAGCCGCGGGCAGTCGTGAGGCGGGCCGCGAGATATTCGAGATATTTGCCGGTTTCAATCAACGGCACTTCAATCGAAAAGCCGTTCCCAAAGGCGGCTGGGATCTCCCGGGAGGCGAGCGCGCGGGTCGGAAAAGACTGCGCCCAGGCTGGCGGTTCAATCGGGCCGAGCCGGGAGAAGACGCGGAGTTCCGTGACTGACACCCCGGTATCGGGGCGGCGCGCGAGCTCGAGAAAATGACGGCGACTGGCGAGAGCCCACGGAATGATTTCCGCGCCGGCGCCGACATCGTACGGGTACCAGATCGCGGCCGCGGCGGCGGAATTGGTTTCATCGCCCATCTGTTCCGCGAGAATGGAAGTCTCAAACCCGTTCTCGGCGAAGAGTACCCCGCAGGTCAGGCCCGAGACTCCTGCGCCGACAATGGCCACACGTCGTTTCATTTGGCGCAGAGACTGTAGCTCAGACTTCAAGGAGCGGCGGTTTGAAACCGCCGTTTTTTGTTTTTAGCCGCCGCTGGACCACGCCACGGCGATTTCAAATCGCCTCTCCTTGGAGCGTGCAGAGTGGCGCTGCCTCGGTTACAATTAGCCGTGGTCGCATTATCGGAGAAATCGCTCACGGACAAAGTGCTGGCGGGGGAACGAATTTCCGGCGCCGAAGCGCTCGAGCTCTATCGGCGGCCGCTGCCGGAGCTGGGGGTGCTCGCCAATGCCCGGCGCGACCTGGCGAAGGGCGCCAGTTATGATCGGCGCGGCCGCGAGATCGTCACTTACATCATCGATCGCAACATCAACTACACCAACGTCTGCAACGTTTACTGCAAGTTCTGCGCGTTCTATCGCACCGAAAAAGACGAAGATCATTATGTGCTCAGCCGGGAGCAGCTCGACCAAAAACTCGACGAACTTTCCGCGGCGGGCGGTGTTCAAATCCTGATGCAGGGGGGGCACCATCCAGGGCTGTCGTTCGATTGGTACCTCGAATTGCTCCGGCACATCCGCGAAAAATATCCCCACATAAACATCCACGGCTTCAGCCCGCCGGAACTCCAGCATTTCGCGCATCTTTTTGGGATGCCGCTGCGCGAAGTGATCTCACAATTCAAAGCGGCCGGGCTTGGATCGATCCCCGGCGGCGGCGGCGAGATCCTGGTCGATCGGGTGCGGGACCGGATTTCACCCCTCAAATGCAATTCCGACGCGTGGCTGGAGGTGATGCAGACCGCGCACGAGCTCGGTCTGAAATCGAGCGCAACCATGATGTTCGGCCATGTGGAGACGATCGCAGACCGGATCGAACATTTGCAGCGCCTGCGCGATCAGCAGGACAAGAGCGGCGGGTTCACGGCATTTATCTGCTGGACCTTCCAGCCGCAGAACACGGTGCTAAAAGTGAAACAGCCCACCGGCGTGTCCGAATATTTGCGCATGCAGGCGCTCAGCCGGATTTTCCTGGATAACTTCGCCAACGTCCAGAGTTCGTGGGTAACGCAGGGGCCGGACATCGGCCAGGTGGCGCTGAAGTACGGGGCGAACGACTTCGGCTCGGTCATGATGGAGGAGAATGTCGTGAGCAGCGCCGGCACGACTTTCCGGCTGGATTCGGCGCAAATTGAAACCCTGATTCGGGATGCGGGCTATGAGCCACGGCGCAGGAATAATTGGTACGAGCTCTTGAATTAGCGCCGACTGGTGCGTTCTTCTCCGTCCAACGCCTCGCGCCAGCGCCAAATCCGCCTTGACGATGCCCACCTTCTTACCCATGAATACCGCCTGCGAAGCGTCGGAGACGAAGGACGCCTGGGGATTTTTTACGCTATGATACATTTTGTCGGTCCGACCCGTCGCCGAATACAGGCAGCCCTCCTGGGCGTCATTGTGGCCTTTCTGGCGACTTTAAGCGGTCAGGGGCAAACCGCGCCCCAAAGCCAGGGTCCGCCCATCATCAGTTCTGTGGAGGTCCAATACGTTGGTCCGCAGACGATTTCGCGCGAGAAAGTCCTGGCCCAAATCCGCACCAAACCCGGGCAGCCCTATTCCGAGGCCGTCGTCGAGCAGGACATCAAAGCTCTCTACCAGACTGGTGCCGTCCAAAACGTCCGGATCTTCGGGCAGGCGGACGGTGAGCGAGTCAAAGTCATGGTCGTTCTCCAGACGCGTTCGCTGGTGAATGAAATTGAGATCGAAGGCGCCGAGCGGGTCGGGGCAAAAAAACTGAGAAAAATGATCGACCTCAAGATCAACGGCCCGTTGACCGAAGAAGAGCTCGAAAAGGGACGCCAGAAGATCATTGAAACCTACCAGGCCAAGGGCTTCACCGACATCGACGTCAAATTCCGGGTCGATACCGACGATGCCCACGGAACATCGCGCGTCGTTTACACGATCACCGAAGGAGCCAAGGGCGCCGTCAGCGCCATTCGCTTCGAAGGGAACACGAAATTTCCCGACAAGGTTCTGCGCAAGCAGATGAAAACGAAGGGCAAGACGCTTTATTCATTTATCGATAAATCGGGACGGCTCGATGAGACCCAGCTCGAGCAGGACATCAACGCCGTTCGCGAATGGTACCAGGACCACGGTTACATCGATGTGGAGGTCAAAGAGGTCCGCCGGGAGCGCATTAACGGTAAATTGAATCTTACCGTCGTCCTGGTGGAAGGACCGATTTACCACGTCGGCAAGTTAACCATTACCGGCCAGAAAGTGGCGAGCGGCGACAAGATTCGCGCCCTCATGAAGATGAAAGAGGGCGGCATTTATTCGCCGAAACAGGTTCGTGAAGATTCGAAGAAAATCGCGGACGCGTACGGAAGCGGCGGTTATGTGGACTTGCAGGTGACCCCGCAGGGAGTCCCGGCCGGCGAGGGGCGGATCGACGTCCACTATACCATCCAGGAGGGCGGGCCTTCCTTTGTTCAGCGCATCAACATTATTGGAAACACCCGCACGAAAGACAAAGTGATCCGCCGGGAAGTCTTGATCGCGCCGGGCGACATTCTCAACAGCGTCCGCGTCGAAACGACCAAGAAGCGGCTCGATAACCTCGGATATTTCGCGAAGGTCGAAACCTATCCGGAAGACACGGGCGTAACCGGGCGCAAGGATCTTATTATTCAGGTGGAAGAGAAGCGGACCGGCTCGCTCAACTTCGGCGCCGGCTTCAGCACCATCGATCAACTGGTCGGTTTCATCGAAATGACTCAGGGAAATTTCGACATCATGAACTGGCCAAATTTCACCGGGGCCGGTCAAAAGTTTCGCGCCCGCCTCCAATACGGGAACACCCGTAAAGACATCATCCTTTCGCTGACCGAACCGTATTTTCTCGATCGCCGCCTTTCGCTTGGGGGTGATGTTTATTACCGCGAGGCCGATTATCTCAGTTCAGTTTACGCGCAGCGAAATTACGGGACCTCGTTCGAAATGCGAAAGGCCATCGGCAGTTTCATGTCGGCCAGCCTGGGATATCGCCTCGAAGTGACGGAGCTATTCGATGTCGCCGCCGGTGTCTCGGATGCGATTTTGAAGGAGCAAGGCTCGTCCACGAAGAGCCAGATCACTTCGATGATTGTTCACAGCACCCTTGATAATCCTTTCCTGAGCCGCCGCGGGCACCGCATTTCCGTGACTCCCTACATTGCCGGGGGCTTTCTCGGCGGAAGCGAGCAGATCTACGGTTTGAACATCGAAGCCCGGCAGTATTTCCGTCTCTATAAAGACTCCATTTTGGTGTTCGCCGGCTCGTTCGGCGCCGTCGATACCTGGGGCGACGGAGATCGCGTGCGGATTTACGACCGGCTCTTCCTGGGAGGCGCGAACGATTTGCGCGGCTTTGATTACCGCGATGTCGGTCCGAAGGATATCAACGGCGAGCCGTTGGGCGGCCAGACTGAGGCGGCCTTCACCATCGAATACACCATGCCAATCATCGAAAAGGCCCGTGCCGCCGTTTTTTACGATACCGGTTTTGTGAACGCCCGGCCGTGGGATTTCAATACCGACCACGTTGTTTCCGACGTCGGCGTGGGACTGCGACTTGACCTTCCCATCGGCCCTCTGCGGATCGATTATGGCATTCCCATCATCAAAGATCGCAATGGCGGAGGCGGGAAATTCAACTTTAATGTCGGTTATCAATTTTGAACGAATAGTGGGGGTCACGGTCTAACCCCTTTCCAGCAACCACTTTTACCCTTTCCTATGAAAAAACTTCTTCTTCTCGCTGCGGCCGCCGGCCTCGCTTTTCCGGTCGCGGGCTTTGCTCAAGGCACTCTCAAAGTTGGTACTGTGGACATGAACCGCGCCTTCAAGGAGTACAACAAAACGAAGGATTCTGAGAAGAAGATCAACGAAGCCAAGGACGCCGCGAAGAAGGAATACGACGATCGCGCCGAGAACTACAAGAAGGCCCTCGAAGAAATCAACAAGCTCAGCCAGCAGCTTGAAGCTCCCGCTTTGAGCGCGGATGCGAAAACAGCCAAGGCCAAGGAGCGGGACGAGAAGATCTCGAACATCAAGAACATGGAACGCGAGATCAATGAGTTTCGGCAAACTCGCGAGAACCAGCTGCAACAGCAGGCGATGCGGATGCGGGAAAACATCATCAAGGAAATTAAAGACATCATCATGGAGCGGGTGAAATCCGCCGGCTACGACCTCGTTTTTGATAAGTCCGGCCCGAGCATGAATGGCGTCGAGGTGCTCCTGTATTCCAAGGACAACACCGATTTCACAACCGACATCATCACGGCCCTCAATAAGAAACCGGCGACTACGACAACCGAAAAGCCGGCCACGGAAAAACCGGCCACCAGCCCGGCGGCCGCCCCGGCCACTACTCCGAAAAAGCCGTAACGGCTTTCTCAGCTTTTTTGGAAAAACACGCGGCATCCCCGCGTGTTTTTTCTTGTCCGGCATCGTATTGTCCGTGATGGCGCGGGTGTTCCAAATAGCGGGTGAAGGAGGTCTGTGGCGTTATCCAGGCTCTTTAGCGATGAGACCCGGGTTGCTCTCGCTCTTTCTCCTGGTTTGCCTCGGCGCGACTGCGTCCGGCGCCTCCTGGGAGGCCACCCTGACTGCCTCCTCGCCTCCCACGTTCCCAAACCCGCGCCCGATGCAGGCCAAGTATAGCTTTGGCTGGAGCGGTTTCCCGGGTGCCACTGCGGACATACGCTTGAGCAGGACGGCCGGCGATCGCCTGCAGCTCGAGGTCACGGCTCACACGATCGGCCTGGTTCGATCGCTTTGGAAATTCGACGCCAGTCACACCTCGGTTGTGCACGGCGCGACGTTGCATCCCGTGGAGGTGAAGCAGGTCGAGAATGTGCGGAATAAGAAAACGGTGACCGAACTTTCCTTCGGACCGGCCGGCGTCACTTCCAAGGTCACCGAGACACCCTCGAAGAGTCCCGGACCGAAGGTGCGGAAATTTGATTTCGCGAACCTGTTCGATTTGCAATCGGGTTTGTTATATCTCCGCAGCCAGGCGCTCCAGGAACGGAGCATTCAGCGAATCGTCGTTTATCCCGCCACTTCTGCCTACCTGGCGACCGTGACGGTGCTTGGTCGTGAACGTCTCACCGTGCCCGCCGGCACTTACAACGCGATCAAACTGGATTTGCAATTGAGCAAGATCGGGAAGGAGCGACGGCTCGAGCCGCATCGAAAATTCCGGCACGCGAATGCATGGATCTCGGACGATCCCGACCGGCTAATGCTGAGAATAGAGGCGCAGATTTTTGTAGGAACGGTTTTCGCCGAGCTGCAGTCGGTCGAATTCGACAAAGCGAAGCCGTAGTTCCCGCGGCAGAACGGAGCGGGCAATCAGCGCGGAATGTAGATGGGCTCACCGCCCGGGCCGAAGCGAGGCCGCGGCGGGTAGGTCCGGGGATAAAACGGATTCAGGCGACGCTGAGGCCGCGGCGGCGGGAGAAGATTGAGTGATGCGAGCGTTTCCACATCGAGACGGCCCGTGGGCTCCAGGCCGATTCGCGCCTGGTAGGTGCGAAGAGCGAAACTCATCCCCGGGCCATAGATGCCGTCAATTCCCTCCCGATACAGCCCCTGGCGCATCAGACTCACCTGTGCGCGAATGATTACGTCTCGCTGCACGTCCGGCGGTGCGGTTACGAATGGAGTGCCCCAAAAAGGATTCGCGTTTCCCTGCGGTGATTGGGGCGGGACGCCGGGTTCATTCGACGGCGCCTCTTCCGCGTCGTACGGATCCTGGGGCGGCCCCGGCGGGGGTGTTGTTTGTTTTGGACCGCGAGATTCGTCAGGTGAACGAGGTCTGTCCGGTGGCGGTGTGTTGGAAGGTTGGGGCGGAGTCGGACCGGGCTTGGAGGCAATGCCGAGAGACCGTTGAGTCTCGGAATCAATCTCGCCGGTAATGTGCAGCCCATTACGAATCTGATAACGGCGAAGCGCGGCGGTCGTTTCCGCGTCTTTTTGACCGGTGATCTCTCCGTAATAAAACCCGTCATCCTTCAGTTTTTGCTGGACCGTCGCGACGGTCTGGTCGGCCCGGGCCGAGGACCAGGCGGCCAGGAGAAACAGAGCTGTCACGAGAAGCCTTCGATTCATGGCTGATTTGGTTTGGACGCCAGATCGCTTTCGCTATTCATCGCCCCGGGAAGGTCAACCGCCAGCGGTGTTTGTTTCTCCTGCAAATTCTCCCGATACCGCAATACTCCGTCCGAGATCGCGGCGGCGATTTGCTCCCGGTAATCCCCGTTGGTGAGTTTGTTGACGTCATCCTTGTTGGTCAGAAAACCGCCTTCCACCAGGACCGCGGGATGGCGCACATTAGTGATGACAAAGAATTGTTCCGGGCGCGTTCCGCGATTTACCGCCTGGGTCCGCGCCACGAGCGCTTCCTGGATAAAGCTGGCCAGACTCTGGCTTTCCACGTCTGCCGGCTCCAGCGACGCGCGCTGAAGAAACGGCAGCCACGATGCCACCCGCTCCGGGAGCGAACTCTTCCGCGCCGCGTAATAGGTTTCGACGCCGGCCGCGGCCGATCTCGTTGCTTCATCAAAATGAATGCTCACGAAAACACATTCCGCCTGTTCGTTGGCAGCCTGCACCCTTCCCGGCAGGGAAACAAAGGTGTCGTCGGCCCGGGTAAGCAAAGTAGCGAGTCCCCGATCCTGCAGCAGCCGTTCGACCCGGCGGGCGACGTCGAGAGTCAGTTCCTTTTCCACCATCCCGGTTTTCGTCGTTCCGGAATCCTTGCCGCCATGTCCTGGATCGATAACGACGAGACCGAACGGAGCGGCGGGGGGTGGGGGCGGCTCTTCAGACCGAGGCCCGCGCGGAACCGACGTGAGTTGCAGCCAGACGAACGATACGGTCATGAGCAGGAGCCCAAGCCAGGCCAGCAGCGACTGGCTTCTCCGTCGATCGTGTCGAGCTCGCCGAAACATTGTCTCCCTGGAGGGGACTCAGTCGCCCAGCCCTGATCGAATTTCGGTTTCCGCTAATGTCCGATAACGAATCGCAGTCTTGTTATCCCGCTCCAGGATTGCAGCCTCGATGCCCGCCGCCCGCAATCGTTCCTTCCGCTCCGCCAGAATCTTGTCGCGCCCGGGAATTTCTTTCACCCCGGCCTCGCCGAGCGCGAGATGGCCAACCGTCCAGGCATCCAAGCCGAGCTTCAGCGCACGGTCGAAGGTCGCGCCGGGGGAATGTTCCGCGGCGAGATAGCTCTCCATCAAATCCGTCGAGGCCCGGGTGCCGCTGAGCGCGCCAAAATCCTGTCGGGTCTGGGTGAAGGTCGCGTTATTAGTCGCAATCGCGCCGTCGTACTCGAGCCGGAGAAACAAATCGTTTTCCTGTTTTGCGCCGATCTCCGCGAAAAGAAGCCGGACGAGATAGGGCGCGCCGTAGACTTGCTCGAAGGCCGTCTTCAGAACCGGACTGAGCGAATAGAAGGCGAGACGCCGCAACGAGACGTCAGCCGCGGAACGAGTGAAGCCTTCGGTGCTGGCGAGTTCAATCGCCGCCATTCGCAGCCGCTCGATGTCTCCCGGATGCCCGATCGCTCCCATCGCGATGCGATCGTAAATCTCGAAGAGCTTTTGCCGCGTCCGTCCCAACGTAAGGAATAGAATTCCATCCCGGTAACCCAGGGCGACAATGGGGCTGCCCGCCGCGAGCTGCGTCTCGATGTATTCACCGCGGTTCGCGATCGCTTCGACCCAACGGTACGGCTCTTCGATCATGCCACGCTCCGTTTAAAGAGGGCGGCGATCCGCTTCTCCGACAAAGTGCTGATCCCATCGCGCGAGACGACTTTGATCACCGGGAATATTTTCGCGTTCCGATCCACACCGCCTGTGGCGGTGTCCGATTCGGCGGCCGTGTCGAGAGCGCGTAATGCCACCGTGACCGCCTCGTCCTCCGTTAGCTTGAGCAGCGGTTTTTTCCCCCAGTTGTTCTCGTAATAAAGAATTCCGCGGACGGCCGGCGATCCCGAGCCGGTGGCGGCGTAATCAGCCACCTCGAATTGCGCGCCCATGGCGTCGTAAAAATAAAGCCGGGCGGATGGATCCGCGCCGGAATCATAAGTGGCGAAAATCGGCACGACGATACCAGCGCCCTGGAGGACGAATCCAAAATTGTCCCGCAACAGTCGCGAAAGCGCGCGGACTTTTCCGTCCACGCTCATCTCCTGCAATTGGGTGCGCCGGAAAAATTGAAAGGAATGCTCCAGGACCCGCGCCATTTCCCACGCCGTTGCCGGGACGCCCGCGATCGCCATGATGGAATGCCGATCGATCTCCAGGACTTTATCGGCCCGATCATAAACAACCGTGTTGCCGGCGGTGGCGCGCCGATCCCCGGCGACAAGGACCCCGCCCTGGAACTTGAACGCCAGAATGGTAGTCGCCTGCGTAGGGACCCAGGCCGGGTTCGCGGCAGTCCCCGAGGCCATCGGTGGCGGCGCGCCCGCGATAAGCCCGCGGCGGCGAAGCAGCGTCGGAAAATCATCGCTCGCTCCAGAAGAATTCTGGTCGAGCTCCAGGGCCGGCGGTTCCATTATTGACCCGTTCGCTGGCGATAGCGCTTGGACTGGTTTGGGTCCACCTTGCGCATTTTTTGCAGGAGGTCCCGCGTGTCCGGCCTCGTGATGTCAGGCGACTTGGGGCCATCCCCGTCTCCCGGTTTCGGGCCCCAGGGAACCGGAGGTTTTTGGACCCGCTCAGGCATGAAAAAACGTTAGAGATAAATAATCGAAAGGCAAGCTGGGCCCCCGAGAGGGGCGCGCGCCGGGACTTGCCACCACCTTTCCTCAATGGCAAAATGCGGCCCCATGAGACGCCTGGCCTTAGCCTCCTGCACGGTTCTTTTCGCAGCGATGGTTTGCCCGGGGCTGCGCGCCCAAACCCCCGCCGGAGACAAATCCGACCACGCGCTGCTCGAGGCTTTGTCTAAAAAGATCGACGAACAAAACGCCAAGATCGATGCGCTCTCCCAGCAGATTCTCAAACTCGAACAGCAGGTCTCCAAGAACACGCGTCCTGGAGTCATGATCGGCGAGTCTCCCACGCCGGCCCCGGCGGCGGTTAACACTGCCGCGACGACGGAGCCCCCGAAACCTCCGCAAACCGGGAACAGCCACGTCGTTGCCAAAGGCGAAACCCTGACGTCGATCGCGAAAATGCACAAGGTGACCGTGGAGGAATTGCAGAAGTTCAATCACATCGAGAACGACCGGAAGCTCCAGATCGGCCAGACGATCATGATTCCGCCTTCTGCGAATTCGCCAGGCTCGCCCTCGCCTCCTCCGAACGGTTAGGCCGCGGCGGCCGGCCCTCTAAACCGGAACGTCGAGCTTCTCTTCCGGATCTGGATCTTCGATGTTTGGGATTTCTTCCAGGTCCGTTTCCGGATCTTCGGCGGGCTTCTCGAGAAAACTCTGCTCCCAAAGCCGCGCGTATTTTCCTCCCAGCTCGAGGAGCGACGCATGCGTGCCGCGCTCAATGATCCGGCCGCGCTCCAGCACCAGAATTTGATTCGCCCGCAAAATCGTCGAGAGCCGGTGCGCGATCACAAAACAGGTCCGGTGCGACATCAGGTGCTCGAGCGCTTCCTGGATCAGGCGCTCGGTCGTCGTGTCCACGCTCGCTGTCGCCTCGTCGAGGATCAGGATGGGTGGGTCTTTCAGGAGCGCGCGTGCGATTGAAACGCGTTGCTTTTCCCCGACGCTCAGCTTCACCCCGCGCTCGCCTACCACGCTATCGAGTCCCTTCGGCAAAAGGTCGATGAACCCCCGCGCGTTCGCCGCTTCCGCCGCGGCCAGAACTTCCGCGTCGGTCGCGTCCGGCCGGCCCATCAGCAGATTTTCGCGCACCGAACCGTTGAACAAAAAGCTTTCCTGCGTCACAACGCCGATCATCTCCCGCAGGCGCCGGGTGCCGTAGTCGCGCAGCGGTTTGCCGTCGATGAGAATCTGGCCGGTGTCGTACTCGTAAAAACGCGTCAGCAAATTCACCAGCGTTGATTTGCCCGCGCCGGTCGTCCCCACCAGGGCGATGGTCTCGCCCGGGCGCGCATGAAACGTGATCTGCTGCAACGCCGGCGCGGCTTCTTTTCCGTAACTGAACCCGACCTCTTCGAAACGGACGTCGCCCGTCACGCGCGTCGCCGGCTTTTCGACGCCCCATCCCGGCTCGACCGGCTCGTCAATGATTTCGAAAACGCGTTCGCCCGCCGCCCGGCCCGCCTGCACCAGCTGATTCAACTGATGCAGCTTGTTGATCGGTTCGTAGAGGAACCCGGTCAGCATCAGGAACGCGAGCATGTCCCCGAGCTGCATGGTTCCCGCCAACACCATCCGCGAGCCGACGAACACGGTGAGAACGATCCCGAGCGATCCGACCAGGATCATCGACGGATGATAAAGCGCCCAGACCCGCATCACGACGAGCGTCGCGTCCCGCAGCTGGTCGCTCACCGAATTGAAACGCCCATGTTGGTGCCGTTCCCGCACGTAACTTTTGATCTGACGAATTCCGGCCAGGTTATCGTGCAGCAGCGCGTTCATAGCCGAGGACTCCCGCCGTTGCAGCCGGTACCGCCGATGCGCCGTCAGGGTGTACCAAAGCGCCCCCGCAGCCAGCAGCGGCAGCGGCGCCAAGCCCACAAACGTTAGCGGCACGCTGAAATAAAACATCATCCCGAGTACGATCACGAGCTGGAGGGCCGCCATCACGCCCTGCTCGATCCCATCGATCAGCATCCGTTCCACCGAGGTCACATCCTCGAGGATCCGGGTCATTAAATCACCCGTCGCCCGATTATCGAACCAGCGCAGCGGCAGCATCTGGATGTGCGAATAGAGATCGCTCCGCAGATCGAAGATCACCCGTTGCTCGAACGTATTGTTCAGGATGATCCGGAGCGAGTTCAGCCCGTTCTGAAGCAGGAACGCCAGGGCC